>CALBEG010000257.1 GCA_937927455.1 uncultured Elioraea sp.
AGCGTCATGGGGGCCACGCTGACGACGCTCGCCTATCTCATCGCATCGGTTTGCTTCATCCTTGCGCTACGCGGCCTGTCACATCCCGAGACGTCGCGTCAGGGCAATCTGTTCGGCATGGCGGGGATGGCGATCGCGATCCTCGCCACCCTGCTTCGCCCGGGGATGAGCGGCTATCTGTGGATCGTGATCGCCATCGCGATCGGCGGCACCATCGGCACGGTGATCGCGCGGCGAATCCAGATGACGGCACTGCCGCAGCTCGTTGCCGCCTTCCACTCCCTGGTCGGCATGGCGGCGGTGTTCGTCGCCGCCGCCGCGCTCTACAGCCCGCAATCCTTCGGCATCGGCACGCCTGGCGCGATCAAGACCGCGTCGCTGATCGAGATGAGCCTCGGGCTTGCCATCGGCGCCATCACCTTCTCGGGGTCGGTGATCGCCTTCGCCAAGCTGCAGGGGATCATGTCGGGTAAGCCGATCACCTTCGCTAACCAGCACCTGTTCAACCTTGTGCTGGCCATTCTGCTGCTTGTGCTTGTTGCGGTGTTCGTCGGCACCGAATCCCACCTGCTGTTCTGGGTGATCGCGCTGCTCGCCTTTGCCTTGGGGTTCCTCATCATCATCCCGATCGGTGGCGCCGACATGCCGGTCGTGATTTCGATGCTCAACAGCTACTCGGGCTGGGCGGCGTGCGGCATCGGCTTCACGGTGGGCAACCTGATGCTGATCATCGCCGGCGCCCTGGTCGGCGCCTCGGGTGCGATCCTCTCCTACATTATGTGCAAGGGGATGAACCGCTCGATCATCAACGTGCTGCTGGGTGGCTTCGGCACCGACGCCAGCACGGCCGCGGCAGCCGGGGCGGCTGGTGATCGCGCGGTGCGCGCCGGCGCGGCAGACGATGCCGCCTTCATCATGAAGAACGCCTCCAAGGTGATCATCGTGCCTGGCTACGGGATGGCGGTCGCCCAGGCGCAGCACGCCGTGCGTGAGATGGCCGACCTCCTGAAGAAAGAGGGGGTCGAGGTGAAGTACGCCATCCACCCCGTCGCCGGGCGCATGCCAGGCCACATGAACGTGCTGCTCGCCGAGGCGAACGTGCCCTATGACGAGGTGTTCGAACTCGAGGAGATCAACAACGAGTTCTCGACCGCCGACGTCGTCTACGTGATCGGCGCCAACGACGTGACCAACCCGGCGGCGAAGACGGACCCGAAGAGCCCGATCTATGGCATGCCCATCCTGGAGGTGGACAAGGCGAAGACGGTGCTTTTCGTCAAGCGCTCGATGGCCTCAGGCTATGCCGGCGTGGAGAACGAGCTCTTCTTCCGCCCCAACACCATGATGCTGTTCGGGGATGCGAAGAAGATGACTGAGGAGATCGTCCAGTCACTCGGGCACTGAGGGAGGATCCCCACCGAACGGCCCAGGGAGGGCGAACGGCGACCGAGCCTGGCCCGGCTTGCGTCAATGGTGTCGAGGCGGGCGTGCTCAGACAGCGGGGTCGGGCGCGCCCCCGTTTCTTCAGGCGGGTGGAGGGTGAGTGCTGGCGGCAGACGAAGCGGCAGCCGAAACCCTGTCGCCCGGCAGGGCTGAGACAATGACATCGACCGAGACGTCAAGGCCCAGCACGTCGTCCGCTCCTCCGATGAAACTCCCGCTGATCGGCACTGCCTGTTCGGGCGTGCGGGTGACCGCCACGCGGATCAGGTTGCGGCCCACCATCAGCCCGTTCGTCGGGTCGAACTCAACCCATCCCGCCCCGGGAACATACACCTCGCACCAGGCATGGGTGGCGCCACCACCAACCATCGGGTTCTCCGACCCGATGAGGCGGTCGTCGTAGAGGTAGCCTGAGACGAAGCGGGCGGCGATGCCGAGGCTGCGGCAGGCCTCCATCATCAGCAGCGCGAAATCGCGGCATGCCCCGCTTCGTCGTGCCAAAGTCTCAGTGGAAGCGCGTGTGCCCTCCTCCTCGCGCGCCTCGTAGGTGAAGTCGGCCTTGATCGCACGCGTGATGGCGATCAGCAGGTCCTCCGTTCGCGTCTGCCCCTCGCTCTTGATGAACGATTTTGCCCAGATATCGACCACTCGTTCCGGATCAGCATCGTGCCGGCGAAGATATGGCGCAAGATCGTCCGCATCCTCGGCTGCATAGGCGAAGGGATGCGTCTCGGCATAGGGTTCGATCAGAGATGCGACATCCATCGGTTCCGCCGGGTAGTGCTCGAGCTCGATCGTCGAGATGAATTCCAGGAGGTCGCTCGCGTCGTCGAACGAAGCGATGGCGATCGAGTTGCCGAACACGCCGTGCTTCCAGCGCAGTCGTGCCGGAGGGGTTGTGACGAGGGTCGCGGAGAGGAGGCGGAGGTCATGACTGTCGCGCGGCCGAAGCATCAACCTGTGGTCGCCGAACCGCACGGGGCGAGCGTAGCGGTAGGTGGTGCGGTGCGTGACAGTGAGAAGAGGCATGGTGCAGTCCGAACAGTGGGCGCCGCAATCAGGGGAGGAGGAGGGTAGCCACAGCCTGGGCGGCGACGCCCTCGCTGCGGCCGGTGAAGCCGAGCCCTTCCGTCGTGGTCGCCTTCACCGAGACGGAAGCGAGATCGGTGCCCATCAGTTCGGCCAGCCGCGCGCGCATCGCTGCAGCATGGGGCGCGATCTTCGGCGTTTCGCAGATCAGCGTCACGTCGGCATGCAGGATTCTGCCCCCGCGTGCTGCCACACGGCCGGCTGCGTGGCGAAGGAACATCGCGCTGTCGGCATCCTTCCAGCGCGCATCGGACGGTGGGAAGGCCGTGCCGATGTCGCCCTCGCCGAGCGCGCCGTAGATTGCGTCGCACAGAGCGTGAATGCCAACATCGGCGTCCGAGTGCCCTGCAAGCCCGAGCGGGTGGGGCACTGCCACCCCGCACAGCATCAGAGGTCGTCCCGGTGCGAAACGATGTACATCGAAGCCGGTGCCGACGCGCGGCAGCAAACGGCCGGTGAGCAGCGCCTCGGCGCGGGCGAGGTCCTCGCGTGCGGTCACTTTGAGGTTCTCCTCCGCCCCGGCGACGAGTCGCACTGTCAATCCGGCGGCCTCGGCCACGCTTGCGTCGTCGGTGCAGTCGAGCGCGCCGGCCGTACGATGGGCGTGCAGGATCGCATGGAAGCGGAATCCCTGCGGCGTCTGAACCCGATGGAGACCCGCCCGCGGGACGGTGCGCTCCACCACCCCGTCGTGCGCTGCCTTCAGCGTATCGGTGACAGGGAGGGCGGGGATCACCGCCTCCGCTCCTTCCGCCAGCGCGTCGCAGACCGACTCGATGACCCGCGCAGGAACCAGGGGGCGGGCGGCATCGTGGATCAGCACGGCATCCGGTGCATCCTCGGCCAGCGCCTCAAGTCCCGCGCGCGCTGAGGCCTGACGGGTAGCTCCGCCGGCGACGACCCTGCGTTCGGCAACAGCCGGACAGTGCTGCTGGATCGCCGCCGCATCGCCCACCACCACAACGCGTCGTATCCGCGGATTCGCGGCGAAGGCGGCAACGGAACGCTGAAGGATCGCCACGCCGGCCAGCGGCAGGAACTGCTTCGGCAGCGCGCCGCCGAAGCGCGTGCCCGATCCTGCGGCAAGGATCAGCGCATCGATGCGCATGGAACATCACGGGAGAGCAGGGCTCGACTTCGAGCGACGGTGCTCCGCCAGGCGAGGTGATTGGCCCATGCGAATGCCCGCGCTCTCTTGTGTTGAGATGGGGCCGTCGTGCTGCGGACCATGGTCTCGGCCATCGTGGGCGGGCCGGAGCATCGCCGCGCGACACCACGATGCAGGGCAGGCCGCGCACGCTTGGGACACAGAGAGTTGCGTAAAACGCGTCGGGATAGCTGTGTGGCTGGCCAGGCCACTCCTCGGTCACACGCTTGTCGGAACAAGATCGGCCTGCGAAGCCGACGCCAGGGGAAAGACTCGCCACGCGCTGCGTGCGGTTTCCGCGTCACCGAACGGCAACCAGGTGACATGGCCTGCTACGCGACGAGTTGGCGGATGAGAGCCGCGAGTTCAGCGAAGATTGCTGCCTCCGGGCGTTCGTCAGCTGCCGCGCGGCAGGCCCGTTCCAGGGCATCGGCCCAACTGGACACAAAACTGTCAAGAAATTCGATGGCGAGCTCAGCCGCTTGCTCGTCGCCTTGTGCAGCCCTCTCCTCAAGCCAGCCAAGGAATTCGAGCTGCATGGCCACGTGGTCGGGCAGATCACGGAACGACTGGTTCGGCGCGAAGCCAGCCCTTTCGTAGCACATGCTCATCATGTGCGCGGCCTCACCGCCGAGGCTGCCTTCGAGATAGAGACCAGTGTTGAGCGGCACGCGCACGGGCGGGGTCAGAAAGAGACCCGAGTAGGCAACAAGCCATGCCACCGGATCGGTGATGTCTGCGATGTGTCGGGGGGGGATGTTGAGAACAGCCAACGCCGCTTCGGCGTTCAATCCGAGTGCTGAGGCGAGGTCAGCGAGATCCTCGGCCAGAGCATCGGCCCAGCGCCGAAACGACAGCTCACCCGGCGGTGGCAGGAAGGCCCGAGCCAGCACAAAGCAGAGGTCGGCGCGGTGCAGATGCCGTGACGCCTGATCCTCGACCAGCTCGGGCCTGCCCATGGTCAGGACTGTGCCGAAAGCGAGCCACTCGACCGCAGCAGCAGTTGGAGGGCGGCAAAGATCGCCGCCATCACGGAAACCGAGGTGACCAGCACCGCATACTCAGCAAGAGACGGCGTATAATGCAGCAGGTCAGGTGCCCAGCTTCCCTTGAACAAAGGAACCATTTGGCCACCAATCACGAAGTGATACCGCGAGAGGAAGGCAGCCAAAAGCACCACCGCAGCGGCAAGGGGCAAGGCGTAGGCTTCATGGCGTGTTTGAGGAAGAAGGAGAAGAGCAAGGGGCACGCCGAGCCCAAGCCAGAGCTCTGCGTGGAACAGCGGCTCGCCCCAAAGGTGATGCCAAACCTCCATGCCGTCGAGGTTGCTGTAGAGGCCCGACACCAGCCGTGAGAGCTGCAGGATGCCGTGCGCTGCAACCAGAACAACCAGCAGCAGGCGGAACGGCTCGCCAAAGGCTGGCGTGTCGCCTCGGCCGGCTTGTTCACCCCGGAAGCCGTAAATGATCCAGCTGAAAAGCACCAATAGAGCAGAACCGGTCAACAGCCCTTCGACCAGGAATGCGATCGATGTGTGGCCGCCGTACCAAACGGGGCGCATCGACATCCAGCCGTAGACGCCGCCGGCCACCACGGCGACGAAGATCGCAGCACCGAAGGCGACAAGGGCAGCCGGCAGTGCGGGCCGCTCATCCTTCCCTGGGAAAATCCAAGTCAGGAAAAGGACGACGAGCGCAGCTGAAAGGATAATGATGCCCCACACCTTCCAGAACAGCGGCGCAGACCACGTGAAGCTGAAGGGAATGAGCAGGAGCGCACGGACCGGATAGCCAAGTTCCATGAACAAGGCGACGACCGCGCCGCCGAGGGAGGCAACGGCGAGAGCGAGCGAACGCCGCGCGATCGGAGCGAACGCGGACAGGCCGAACACTGTCCACAGCGAAGCGATCATGACCAAGCCAGTCGTCGCCAGCACGAAATAGTCGTAGGTGACGATGGGCAAAGTCCAGAACAGCCCACGACTGTCTCCATGAAACGCTGCGTGTCCGTGCGCCTGCAGCTGGCTGATGACGTAGCCCCCGGCAACCACCGACCCGACAAGGCCAAGAACCAACAGGACCAGCGTCCAGGATATGGGCGGCAGCGAGGAACGCGTGAGAACTGCTGTGCTCATGTGTCATTCCTCCTCAAGAACGACCCTGACTGGACCGGGAAGAGGGCACTGCCGCACCCGCGCCCCCCGAAAGATAGTAGACCTGCGGCTTGTTGCCTGTGTGATCGAGGAGACGAACTCCGCGCTTATCCGCAATCAGCTTGTTCACCTTCGACTTTGGGTTGTCGAGGTCACCAAAGTATCGGGCCTTTGGCGGACAGACGCGCACGCAGGCTGGGGTGTATTCTTTTGTTGCAGGATCGTCCTCATCCAGATCGGCTGCTCCGGCAGGCGCTTTGCTGACCTTGTGGTAGCAGAATGTGCATTTCGACACGACTCCTTTGGGCTGAACGCCGACACCGTGCTTGGGATCGTCGTGTGGACTGCTGTACGGCGGAGACCATTGCCGCTTGCCCTCTCCTGGGAAGACGGAACGGACATCGGGCTCAACCACGGCGCGTTCATCCGTGTAGAAGCGCACGCCGTAGGGGCACGCCACCATGCAGGCTTTGCAGCCAATGCAACGGTCCCAGTCGATCAGGACGAAACCGCCGTTCGGATCCTTGTAGGTGGCACGCGTTGGGCAGACATCGACACACGAAGGTCTTTCGCAATGCATGCATGGGCGCGGGAACCAACGCATATTGACGTTCGGATAGCTGCCCTCGCTGTAGAACAGCACGTCCTGCCAGTTTTCGCCTGGAAGGCGCGTGTTCTCCATGGAACACGCTGTGGTACAGGCTTGGCAGCCAGTGCACTTGTCGAGGTCAATCACCATTCCCCATTTTGTCATGACACTCTCCTCAAGCCTTTTCGACGCGCACTTTCGTTGTGTAGTACGCGCACTGGCCGCTGATACGATCGCTCAGGTTGACGGTAATTTCGCCGCTGTGTCCTGGCAGGCGGCCGCGTGCCCACCGGCCCATCGCCCAGTGTCCGTTTTCCATCGGGTAGACGAGGGTGTCTGGCCGGACACCTTCGTACAGTCGCACCCGCCCAACGATCGATCCGAGTTCAGAAGAAACCCGCACGAGATCACCATTCTTGATGCCCCGTTCTTGTGCAGTTCTCGGATGGATTTCGATATATGCCTCACTCCTGCCGCCAACCGTCGGCTGCAACAGAGCGATGACGTGCGGGATGTTGGCCCCACGACCTTCAGCGTGCAGGGCAACTTTTGGCGTGACCAGGTAAAGATCGCCGCCGCCCGGGTGTTTTGGTTCTTCCCAGTGCGGGAACATCAGTTTGGCAGGACTGCGCCCGGTCTTCTCGGCAATCCACGCCGCGTGCTGTTCCAGCCACCCAGACCGAATTTCAAACTTCCCGGATGGAGTTTTTAATAGCTTCGCCTTCACCTCTTCTGGGCTCATGCGACGCGTGTAGTCGCGTCCATCCCACTCATAGAATTCGCCATTCCTTTGCTGCCACAGATAGGGCTTGCGATACCAAACGCCCTTTTCCTTCCACGTCTCGAAATCCTTCACGCCATTATCGCCTGGTGCCCTGGCAAAACCGGCGGCGAGGTGACGAAGCACATTCTCGGCCGAACCGAGCTTGCGATAGTACTCGCCTGTGGGTCCTTTGATTCGCTTGCCAATCTCGATCAGAGTGTCACCGAAATATTTTGTATCAAAGAGTGGTTCGATTGCTGGAGTGCGCAGTTGGGTGAGCGGCCAGCCTTCAAACGGGTAGGTCGGTGCGTCCTGGTATCGTTCGAGGTAGGTATGATCGGGCAGGATCAAATCCGCCATCATTGCCGTCTCTGACGGAAAGGGAGATGTATCGATGATGAACCATTCCTTCGCCGCCTCCTCCCACTGCCGGCAGTTCGGCGCGGTCCAGACAGCATTATTTTGGTAGAACATCACTGTATCCAATTTATAGGGGCGGCCGTTAAGAGAGTTCGGCCCAACCTCTTGCATCATGTTGTTGGCAAGCAGATAACCGTCCGGGTGGCCCTTCAAATCGATCCTTGGATGGCGCTTCCACGGGCCGTTCCGCGCATAGTCGTCGAGGTAATCGTCAGCGTTGGCGGGCAGTGGGCCGTAAGCGGGCGGCATCTGGTACATCATGCCACCTTTGGCGAAGAGCGACCCCACCAGAGCATTGAGCGTGTGGATCGCCATCGCATTGAGAATGCCGTTGGTATGGGCGTGCGCGCCCCGTTCAAACAAAGCCATCGCTGGGCGAGTAGAGCCGAACTCCCGCGCCGTTGCCACAATATCGCGCACGGGAATTGTCGTGACCTCAGACGCCCATTGCGGCGTGCGGTCCTTGACCTCGATGTTCCACCACTCGACCAGACCGCGAACCCATTTCTCCTCAAAGCTGGCGGGATCAACCGTTTCGCCGGTCCGGAAGCGGTTGACGCCATCGCTGAAGTCGCCAACGAAGCTGCGCTCCCAGAGACCCTCCGTCAGGATCACGTGCGCGATAGCGAGGGCAAGCGCCCCATCCGTCCCGGGTTTGATCAGCAATGCCCGATCGGACGCGGCCAGGGTTGTGTTCATGTGGACATCGACGGCGGTGACGCGCGTCTTCGGCGATTTCTCTCCGCGAATATAGCCCCACATCTGCATGAGATAGTTGTAGGGGCGGAAGGCTTCCAAAAAGGAGGCGCCGAAAATCAGCAGATAGTTCGTGTTTCGATAGTCATGCGCATTGTACCCGGCATTGCCGTCGAGCGCCTGCCGGGCCTTGATGCTGCCATCCGAACACATGGAAGAGTGGCCAATGGGAACGTTCGGCGACCCGTAGAGCTTGCCAAACGTGCCAAGGAGGCCAGCGCAAGATGCGCCCCAACCGCGGCCGTAGAGGAGGGCGAACCGGTGGCTTTCCCCGCGATCCCTCAGATCATTGAGACGCTTGGCCACAATGTCGAGCGCCTCGTCCCAGGAAATCGGAACGAAGCGCGGATCCTCGTTCCGCCCCTTGTTCGGATTGGTCCGACGCATCGGGCCACGAAACCGGTCAGGATCGTAAAGGATGTAGATTCCCAGTGGACCTTTCGGGCAAAGCTTACCGTTTGCAATCGGGTGCTCGGTCGAGCCGTAAATGGCATGCACGCGGCCGTTCGTGGTGTAGACATCGATGCCGCAGCGGGCCGGGCATTGATGGCAGATGTTCTTGGTGATGCGCGTCTGCAGCGCGGCTGAAGTGCGCTGTGCCCCGGCTTCGATTGGACGGAGCGTTTGGCTCGCCGCGCCTGCCACCCCAAGGGCCGAAGTGGCCTGCAAGAAGCGTCGCCGTGCGAAGGCTGACGGGAGGATCTTTTCCATCATGCCCATGGGTGCGTTCTCCCCTTCATGTGTTCAGTTCCTTGTTTCTCCGAACAGTTGGCGCATCGCGTCGGCGGTGAAGCGTTGCGCCTTTTGACAGGTTTGACAGATCGCCTCCCCAGGCGAAGCGAGCTGATCGCGTGTCGGCGTGAACATCTCGCCACAGCTGGCACACGCGAGGCGGCTGTGCCGAACCAAGACTCGTGCGGTCGGTGCGCCGCCCAATTGCGAGAGATGCAGTGCCCCTTCAGGACAGGCACGGACGCAAGCCCCGCAGCCAATGCATCGATCGCTGGCAAAGACGAGCTCTGCTTCTCCCGGTCGCTCGGCCATGCGCAGGGCCCCGGTTGGACAGAGCGCAATGCACATACGCCGGTCGCAACAACGGGCATCGACGTGGAGGTTGGGATAGGCCTCAGCGGGGATGGGACGACCGGAGCGCGCTGCCAGGGTGCCCAGAGCAGCAAGACGGCGCTCTCGCTCCGGCGAGGGCAAGCGGGCTTCCGCTGGGTAAGCAGCGCGCCCGCCACTACCCATCGGCCGGATCGACG
Organism: uncultured Elioraea sp.; assembly: GCA_937927455.1. GTDB lineage: Bacteria > Pseudomonadota > Alphaproteobacteria > Acetobacterales > Acetobacteraceae > Elioraea. Next base: position 9,622 of record CALBEG010000257.1, read on the forward strand.
ATCGCTCGCGTTCAGGCCGCGCGCTGAACGCACGGCGGAACAAGGCTCTGCGGCCGAGCTGCGGTTCTCCCTGATCCTCACCAGTTGAGGGAGGAAGCTCTTCGGCCCGCTGAATAGACTGCGGAAGAGGTTCGAGGCTGAGTGACGGCGGAATGTCGACGCCGACCGCCTCGAGCCACAGCGTGGCTTCTTCGATCACCGTCTCTGCAGGGTGTGAGGCGTCCGCCGAACCAGCGCCACGGTTGGCAGGACAGCCGGTGCACCAGCCGCGATCGACGACCTGAACCACGGCACCTGCAGCCGAACGCGTCAACACGTCGCCCAGTGTCAGCGCGCCCGTGCAGGGCAAAACGAGCGTATCCGGAGACAGAAGGGCATCAGGCACCTTGCGGCATTCGACGCGAACCACCCCTGGAGGAACCTCGCGGCTGCGTGCGGCGTCGATCTCCGGCAGGCTTAGGGCTTCGGTGGGGCAGGCAGCCACGCAGCGACCACACCCGATGCACGCTTCCGAGAGCGCAACACGTTGCGGGGAGACGCTGAGGGCATCGACAGGACAGATTTCAGCACAGCGGCGACACTGCCCAAGGGTGCTGCGCAGGGGCAGGCACGCTCCCTCAGCGTGTGCCAGAGCGCGGTCTGGGCGAAGAGGCACGCCCTCTGGCCGTGCCCATGCTCGAGCCGGCCCTGATCCGTTTGTCGGGGTGGTCCCGCACCCCCCCGTTGTGGCCTCCGCGCTGGGCCGAACGGTCAGCTCGGCGTCGCGCTGCCCGCGCCCATTGTTCTCCGCCTTCTTCACGCGCTCAAACTGCGCGCCGTGTTCCTGGCCCGCCGAGCGGCCTTCCAATCCAACACAGACACGGCCCGGCGCCCAGTCTGCCGACACTCCGCAACTCCTCCCCTCTTCGTATCTTCGAGAGCACGCAACAACGCTAAATTGGATCGATCGCGCCTGATTTGATCTAGATCAAACCCCTCGGGAGGGCAACAGGCTCGGGACGTCGCCGGGCTCAGATGGTGCGCAAAGAAGGATGCCCCCTTGGTCGAGGCGGACAGCCCGTGAGACTCCCCGCGGGGAGGGCGTTCCCGTCGCCTCGCTCTGAATACGGCGCGCAGAACGGCACGTATCGCTGCGGCGTGCATTGCCAGGGCGACGGGGCCGGTCTATTTTGCCTAAATCATGAGCACAGTCAGCCGTAAGCCGGCAGCAGCGCCGCCTGCTGGTGCAGCCGCGCCCATCGTATGTGCAGCTCTGCCGCTGGGGCGAGGCCGATTGCCGCCGCCGATTGTTCTGGGCCCGGGGGCGGTGATCGACCCACCCGTCATCCTCGCCCCCATGTCGGGGGTCACCGATCTGCCGTTCCGCCGGATGGCACGCGCGCATGGCGCTGGGCTCGTCGTTTCTGAAATGATCGCCTCTTGGGCGATGATCCGGCAGAACCGCCAAACCGCGAAAATGGCAGAGACGGATGCCGAAGCAGGGCCAATGGCGGTACAGCTGGCGGGCTGCGATCCTGACGCCATGGCCGAGGCGGCGCGGATGAACGAGGATCGCGGCGCGGCGCTTATCGACATCAACTTCGGCTGCCCGGTGAAGAAGGTGACCAACGGGCAGAATGCAGGTTCGGCGCTCATGCGCGACGAGCTGCTTGCCGCACGGTTGATGGAGGCGACGGTGCGCGCGGTTCGCCTTCCCGTGACCGTGAAGATGCGCATGGGCTGGGATCACACGTCGCTGAACGCGCCGCGACTGGCGCGCATCGCAGAAGCGTGCGGCGTGCGCATGGTCACGGTGCACGGGCGCACCCGTCAGCAGTTCTACACTGGCACAGCGGACTGGGAGTTCGTCGCGCAAGTGAAAGAGGCGGTGCGCATTCCAGTCATCGTCAATGGCGACATCGTGACGGAGGAGAATGCGGCAGGGGCCCTTCAGCGGTCCGGCGCCGATGGGGTCATGATCGGGCGGGGAGCCTACGGCAGACCTTGGGTCCTGCGCCAGGTCGCGCACTACCTCGCAAGCGGGGAGCACCTGCCCGATCCACCGCTTGCCGACCAGAAGGCGATCCTGCTCACGCACTACCGCGCGATGCTGGAACATCATGGGGAGGCGTATGCGGTGCGCCTCGCCCGCAAGCACGTCTCCTGGTACTCCAAGGGCCTGCCGGGGTCGGCGGAGTTCCGCGCCGCGGTGAACCGCGCTGAGACGGCAGCGGAAACGATCACACTGATCCACCGCTTCTACGATCCGCTGATCGAAGCGGGATGGAACGGCGAACGGAGCCACGCCGACCTCACTCCCGCGCAGGAGGCCGCGTGACGGTCGCGCGGAAAAGGGCTGCAGAGACCCTGGCCGAAATCGACCATCCGCTTTCGGCCAAGGTTGCGCCCGAGGCGCCATCCGCCGCCGCCATCCTCGCCGCCATGGCCCCCGCTGTCATCGTGCTCGATTCGGCGCACCGCTTCCGCTTCGCCAATCAGGCAGCCGAGGCCTTTTTCGCCCTCTCCGCCGCCACCCTTGCCGGCATGCGGCTCGAAGAGCTGCTTCCGACGGACCATCCGCTGTTCTCGATGCTTTTTCTCGCCCGCACCCAGACCACGATCATCGCGGATCACGACATGAGCTTCGAGAGCCCCCGCCTTGCACGGCGCAACATCTCGGTCACCGCGGCCCCGATCGCCGACCATCCTGAGTGTGTGGTGGTCACGCTTGCGGATGGCTCGACCGTGCAGAAGCTCGATCGTCAGATGGTGTTTCGCAATGCCGCGCGCTCGGTCAGCGGCATGGCGGCAATTCTCGCGCACGAAGTGAAGAACCCGCTCTCGGGCATCCGTGGCGCCGCGCAGCTGCTGGAGACGGTCGTTCCGGACCAGGACCGTGAATTGACCCAGCTGATCCAGGACGAGGCCGACCGGATCCGCGCCCTTGTTGATCGCATGGAGATCTTCTCCGACCGCCCGGTCGAGCGCGGGCCGGTCAACATCCACCAGATCCTCGGTCACGTCCGGCGCCTTGCCGAGACGGGGTTCGCCCGCCACGCGCGGTTCATCGAGACCTACGACCCGTCCCTGCCGCCGGTCTGGGGCAATCGCGACCAGCTGGTGCAGGTGTTCCTGAACCTCGTGAAGAATGCAGCCGAGGCAATTCCGGAGCGGGGAGGGGTGATCGAGCTTATCACCGCCTACCAGCATGGGGTGCGGCTCGCACTGCCGGGTGGAGCGACGCGCGTGCATCTGCCGTTGGTCGTCTCCGTCCGTGACAATGGTTCAGGCATTCCCGACACGATCCGGTCTTCGCTGTTCGATCCCTTCGTCACCAGCAAACGCAGCGGCACGGGGCTCGGGCTTGCTCTGGTCGCCAAGCTGGTCGGCGACCATGGCGGTCTCGTCGAGTGCGACAGCCGCCCCGGACGCACCGTGTTTCGCGTTCACCTCCCCATGCAGCCCCCAAAGTCGAAGATCGAAGACGCATGAGCAGGACCATTCTCGTTGCTGATGACGATCGTTCCATCCGCACGGTGCTGTCGCAGGCACTGACACGGTCTGGCTACCAGGTCCGCAGCACGGGCAGTGCGTCCATGCTCTGGCGTTGGGTCGAGGACGGGGAGGGCGATCTGGTGATCACCGATGTGGTGATGCCGGACGAGAACGGGCTCGATCTCATCCCTCGCATCCGCAAGCTTCGTCCCGACCTGCGCATTGTCGTGATCAGCGCGCAGTCGACCTTCGCCACCGCGCTGAAGGCTGCGCAGCGCGGCGCGTTCGAGTATCTGCCGAAGCCCTTCGACTTGAACGAGCTCCTCGCCGTGGTCGGGCGCGCTCTCACCGCCTCGCCTGCTGTGGTGGAGGCGGTGGCGGAGGGGGAGGAGGAGACACTTCCCCTCGTCGGCCGCAGCCCGGCAATGCAGGACATTTTCCGCACTGTTGCACGCGTGACCACGACCGATCTCACCGTGATGATCACGGGCGAAAGTGGGACAGGCAAGGAACTGATCGCGCGTGCCTTGCACGACTACGGGCCTCGCCGGGGCGCTCCGTTTGTGGCGGTCAATATGGCGGCAATCCCGCGCGAGCTGATCGAGAGCGAACTGTTCGGGCATGAGCGTGGTGCCTTCACCGGCGCGCTCGCGCGCAATCAGGGCCGCTTCGAGCAAGCGAATGGCGGCACACTCTTTTTGGACGAGATCGGCGACATGCCGCTAGAGGCCCAGACCCGGCTGTTGCGCGTGCTGCAGGAGGGGGAATTCACTTCCGTCGGTGGACGCACGCCGATCAGGGTCAACGTGCGCATCGTTGCCGCCACGCACCGCAATCTGCGCGCGTTGATCCGCCAGGGCCTGTTCCGCGAAGATTTGTTTTACCGGCTAAACGTGGTGCCAATCCGTCTTCCGCCTTTGCGCGAGCGGGTGGAAGATGTGCCTTTGCTGGCTCGGCACTTTCTCGCCCAGGCGCGCGCCAAGGGCTTGCCCGCAAAGACCTTGACTCCGGAGGCCATAGAACGCCTGAAAGCTTACTCCTGGCCGGGCAATGTGCGCGAACTTGAGAACCTGATGCGCCGCCTCGCTGCCCTTTATCCGCAGGAGACGATCGGCGAGGAAGTGATCGCGGCCGAATTGGCCGCCCCCGTCCAGCCCGAGAACGTTCCGACGGCGATCGCCGGTGCGGTGATCGAGGCCGAAAGCATGGCGCAGGCGATCGAACGGCACCTGCGTGCCTATTTTGCTTCGCACAAAGATGGTTTGCCGCCCGCCGGCGTCTATCACCGTGTGCTTGCTGAGGTGGAACGGCCGCTCATTCGCCTCACCTTGGCCGCAACGCGCGGCAATCAGATCAAGGCCGCCGCTATCCTCGGCCTCAATCGGAACACGCTGCGCAAGAAAATCCGCGAACTTGAGATACCGCTCGTGCGCGGCTTTTCCTGACCTTTGACAACCGATGAGCAAAACATCCCCCAGCGCCGCAGCCGCGCCAGAGCTGGGCGAAAGGCGCCCGGGCCCCTGGCGACGGGCCGTGTCCTCGCTGGTGTCGGGCCGGGTTGGCCGTTGGCTGACCATCGCTCTTGCCATCGCTGCCATCGGTTCCGGCCTCGTCACCTTCGCCGCCATCACCGGTGCTGGCACCTTCGGTCTTCCGCCTGGCTCCATCCTGGTTTTGGTCAATGTCAATCTCGCCCTGTTGTTGGTTCTCGGTGCGGTGCTCGCCGCGCGCGTCGTGCGCGTGTGGCTCGAACGGCGACGCGGCATCGCGGGGTCGCGGCTGCACGTGCGGCTGGTGTTGCTGTTTGGCCTGGTCGCTGTGTTGCCAACCATCATCATCACCGCCTTCTCCGCCGTATTCTTCAACCGCGGGCTCGAGTCGTGGTTCAGCGAGCGGGTGCGCACCGCGCTTGAGGAGAGCTTGGCCGCAAGCCGCGTCTATGTCCGGGAGCATGAACAGGCCTTGCGGGCAGAGGCTCTGGCCATGGCAACTGAACTGGCGCGGGCAGGTCCGCTCCTGCTCGCGCAAGGCCCGCGGCTCCTGCAGGCGCTGCTTGAACGACAGGCCGCCTTGCGTGGCTTGACCGAGGCCGTCGTTTTCGACGGGACAACGGGTCAGGTGTTCGCGTCCGGCGGGCTTCTTTCCCCGCAGCCTGGTGAGATCCTGCCCTCTTGGGCAATTGCGTTCGCGCGTACGGGAGAGGTGGCGCTCTTGCCCACAGAGGAATGGGGACGGGTGCGCGCCCTCGTCGATCTTGACCTACCCGGCGACCCGTTCCTGCTCATCGGGCGCCCCGTGGATGCCGGTGTCCTCTCCCATGTGGCGCGGACGGAGCAGGCGGTTGCGCAATACCGTGAGGCTGAGGCGAGTCGGTCGCGGCTGCAGATCACTTTTGCCCTTGTCTATGCCGTGGTTGCGCTCGTTATCCTGTTTGGGGCTGTCCTGATTGGTCTGTTGATCGCAGGCAGGATCGCTCGGCCGCTCGCAGGTCTTGTCTCCGCTGCCGAGCGTGTGCGCTCGGGCGACCTGAGCGTGCGCGTGACGGAAAGGTCTGCCGATGATGAAATTGGCGTCTTATCACGCGCTTTCAATCGCATGCTGAGCCAGCTCGAGGCGAACCGAGCCGAACTGATGGACGCTTATCGCCAGATCGACGAGCGCCGTCGCTTTACTGAAGGCGTGCTCGAGGGTGTTTCCGCCGGTGTGATCGGGCTCGACGCTGTAGGTCGCATCGATCTTCCGAACCGGTCGGCGAGCGAACTTCTCGGCCTCGACCTTCTGCTGCGGCAGGGCGTGCCGCTGGTTGAGGTTGTGCCAGAGTTCTCTCCTCTGCTCGAGGCGGCTGCGGCGGATTTGAGCAAGCCCGTGCAGGGCGAGGTTCGGATTGCAACACCTTCGGGGCGTCGGCACCTGCTCGTTCGTATCGCGCCCGAGTCGGCCGCAGGCGAGCTGCGCGGCTTCGTCGTCACCTTCGATGACGTCACCGCGCTGGTCGCTGCGCAACGCCAGGCTGCCTGGGCCGATGTCGCACGCCGGATCGCGCATGAGATCAAGAATCCGCTGACGCCGATCCAGCTTTCGGCTGAGCGTTTGCGACGCAAATATCGTGGACAAATCGTGTCCGATCCAGAAACGTTTGAGACGTGCACCGAGACCATCATCCGCCAAGTTGGCGACATCAGGCGCATGGTCGACGAGTTTTCAGCTTTCGCCCGCATGCCGCAGCCCGTGCTGCGGCCAGAATCCGTTCAGGAGGTGGTGCGCCAGGCGGTTTTCCTGCAGCGCCAGTCGCATCCTGAGATCGCCTATACGCTCTCCATCCCGGCCGATCTGCCTCTAATCCCCATGGATCGGCGCCTCATTGGCCAGGCGCTCACCAACCTTCTCGCTAATGCAGCGGATGCGATTGCTGCGCGGCCGGGGGCGGGTCGAATCGCTATCGAGGTCAGCGTGACGGGCAACACCCTGCAGATCGCCGTTGAGGATGACGGCGAGGGCCTGCCGCAGGAAGGGCGGGAGTTGCTTACCGAACCGTACGTGACCCGCAAATCCAAGGGAACCGGGCTCGGCCTTGCCATCGTGAAGAAGATCATGGAAGACCATGGAGGTCGTCTGCTGCTGGCCGATCGCGCCGACGGCAGCCTTGGT
>CALBEG010000258.1 GCA_937927455.1 uncultured Elioraea sp.
GAGATGCTGGCACGCGCGCGCGCCAAGGTGGCGCGCGAAGGCTTGGACCATGTCGAGGCCCTGCTCGAAATGGACGCCGAGGCGATGGCCTTCGCGGATCACACTTTCGATTCCGCGGTGGCGATGTTCGTCGCGTCCGTAGTGCCCAACCCCCGCCGCATGCTTGCCGAGATGCGCCGCGTGGTGCGCCGGGGCGGGACTCTGCTCTTTGTCAACCATTTCGCGGCTGACCGGGGGTTCAGGCTCGCCGTCGAACGCGCCGCCGCACCCTTCTCGCGCGCCCTGGGCTGGCACCCCGATTTCGCCCTCGACTCCCTGCTCACCCCGGCCGAGCGTGGCGAGGCCGAGATCACCCCCTGCCCGCCGGGCGGGCTCTTTTCCTTGCTCCGCCTGCGCAACGCCTGAAACGGAATGGGAAAGCCGGCTCAGGCTGAAGCCAACGCAGCGGCACGCGCCGCGCGCGGCACATCCGCCGCAATCTCCTCGGGGCTTCGCCGCAGCGCGGGCAGGATGAAGCCCCATGTGGCGAAGGCAGTCGTGCCGAACTGCCCCGTCTCCGGGTGCCACACCCGCACCAGGGTCCAGTCGTTGCGCGGAGACACGTCGAGGATCGGCTGGTTCTGGTGCACCCGCCCGCGCGCTGACCCCGACCCCCAGTTGGCGTGGCTGGCGAGCACCTCCCTCGCCCCCCTTTCCCGTACCACCACCGCGAGATGGCCTGCGGGCAGCCTCCGCGTGCTCCGGAACACCAGCACCGCGCCCGGAACGGGACGGTTGGCGCGCGCATAGCGCCCCTCCGCCGCCCGCCACCAGGTATGAGCGTCGCCAGCCAGCCTGATGCCGGAGAGTTCGCGCGCGAACGGCACGCAGGAGAGCGGGGCAGGTGGGGTGAAGCTCGCCGTCTCGTGCACGCGCGGGCCGCGCGCGCAGGCAGCGGCGAAGAGGGGAAGGATCAGCGCGGCGCGCCGGGCGAGCACGGGTGCGACGGAACCAGACCGCGCCGCGTCGGCGCAAGCCTCACGCCGCCGGAAGCCGCACCAGGAAGCGCGCGCCGATCACCCGCCCCGCCGCGTCGCGCCGGTTTTCGGCCGTAATCGTGCCCCTGAGCGCCTCGAGGATCTGGCGCGAGATGGAAAGCCCCAGCCCGGAATGGGCACCGAAACGCTCGGCCTTCGGGCGTTCCGAGTAGAAGCGCTCGAAGATCCGCTCCAACTTGGCTTCGGGGATCCCCGGCCCCTCGTCCTCGACCGCAATCTCGACCCAGCCGCCGTCGTGACGGCCAATGAGGCGGATCGTGCCGCCGGGCGGGGAGAAGGAGACCGCGTTGCCGATCAGATTGCGCAACACCTGCACGAGCCTGCCCTCCACGCCGTTGACAACAAGGCCCTCGGCCGGTGCGTCCACCACCACGCGGGGGTCCTCGGGCCGGCGGGTCGTCTCGTGGATCTCGGCCAGTGTGGCCAGCATGGGCGCGAGATCCACCCGCTCGAGCCCGGTACGCGAGAGCTCAGCATCCAGCCGCGAGGCCTCGGAGATGTCGCTGATCAGACGGTCGAGACGGCGGACATCGTCTGCGATGACGGAGAGGAGACGCTCGCGCCGGCTGTGGTCGTCGATGCGGCGGATCGTTTCGATGGCGCTGCGGATGGAGGTGAGCGGGTTCTTGATCTCGTGCGCGACGTCAGCGGCGAACCGCTCGATCGCGTCCATCCGCGCCCAGAGAGCGCGCGCGCTCTCGTCCAACGCCACAGCGAGCCCGCCGATCTCGTCGCGCCGCGCCTTCAACGCCGGCGGGACAGAACTGCGCCGCCCGCGCCCCTCGCGCATGCGCTCCGCGGCGCGAGCGAGGCGAACGAGCGGCCGGGCGATGGTGGTCGCGAGATAGAAGGAGAGCGCGACGGTGAGGGCAAGCGCCAACCCGAAGGTGGCAAGGATGGTCATGCGCACGTGGAACAGCGCCTCATCCACCGCGCGCGCCTCACGCGTCACCAGCACGATGCCGATGGTCTCGCGGGAGCGGATCACCGGCTGGGTGACTGAGACGACCAGGCGGTCATCGGCCGTGCGCCGCACCACCGGGGCGGCGCGGCCCTCGGCAGCGGCAGCCAAAACAGGCGCGATCTCCGGGCTCCAGTCGGTCTCGTCCTCGATTATCGGGAAGGTGGTAGCGCGCGGCAGCACGCGCATCACCCGCTCGTAGAGGGCGATGATGGTGGAGGCGAGGGGGCCGCGCGGCGGCGGCGGTGCTGGCAGGGGCTCTGTCGTCACCACCCCTCCGGGGCCGAGGATGACGCGGGAATCGGCGATCAAGGTGCCGTCCGTGGCATAAAGCCGCGCCTGGGTCAGAGGCGTCGGCTCAACCAGGCGGCGAAGGAGAGGGCGGGCAAGGTCGGGCGCGATGCGCGGGCTTTCCGGCCGCTCCAGCGAAACCGCCGACTCGCCGATCGCGGCAGCGAACACCTGGGCCTGCACGCGCAAGGCGGCAACCTCGGACTCGACCAGCCCATCCTGATAGGTGTCGAGATAGAGAAGGGCGGCGACCAGGAGCGCGAGCGGCAGCGCATTGACGAGCAGGATCCGCCTCAAGAGAGGCGACCGCAGGAGCCGGTGCGCCCGCCGCCCAAGCGGCGGGACGGGGGCGGACGTCTCCGCCTGCACCTCGCCTGCCGCCGCTGTCCCCTCTGGCACGCCCCTCCCCCGTTGCGACCGCGCCGCGGCTCACTCCTCCTTGTAGCGGTAGCCGATGCCGTAGAGGGTCTCGATCTGCGAGAATTGGGGGTCGACGGCGCGGAACTTCTTGCGGATTCGCTTGATGTGGCTGTCGATGGTGCGGTCGTCGACGTAAATGTTCTCGCCGTAGGCGGCATCGATCAGCTGGTCGCGGCTCTTCACGATCCCGGGCCGGGCGGCGAGCGCCTTCACGAGCAGGAACTCGGTCACGGTGAGCTGCACGGGCGCGCCCTTCCAGGTGCAGAGATGGCGGTTCTCGTCGAGCGCAAGCGACCCCCGCACCATCACCCCCCCAGCGGGCTGGCCCGACCCCTCGCTTTTGGCGAGCTCATTGCGGCGAAGCAGGGCGCGGATCCTCTCGATCACCAGCCTCTGGCTGAACGGCTTGGTGATATAGTCGTCGGCGCCGAGGCGAAGCCCCATCAGTTCATCGACCTCCTCGTCCTTCGAGGTCAGCAGGATCACAGGCAGCGAGGAGGTCTTGCGCAGGCGCTGCAGGAGTTCGAGCCCGTCCATGCGCGGCATCTTGATGTCGAGCACGGCGAGGTCGACCGGCTTGCTGGTGATGCCGTGCAAAGCGCTCTCACCATCGGTGTAGGTGCGAACCTGGAAGCCCTCGGCCTCCAGGGTCATGGTGAGCGAGGTGAGGATGTTGCGGTCGTCATCGACCAGGGCGATGGTCTGCGGCATGGCGGTTCCGTTCGGGACAGGCGCGCGGCCCTGTTGCCGGCCGGGCCCGACGCGCCGACATTCTGCGTCGTGTTCTAGCCTGGGGCGAAAGGATGAGCGAGGCCGCGCCGGAACCGAGTGCAGCAGAGGGGGAGACGCCAGACCCGGCAATCGCGGCGCGGCGGCTGATGCGGGCCGCCCGCGAGGCCATGCTTGCCACCATCACCGGCTCGGGCCAGCCCTTCGCCTCCCTCGTCACCCCCGCCCCCGCGCCCGATCTCTCGGT
>CALBEG010000259.1 GCA_937927455.1 uncultured Elioraea sp.
GATCAGCGGATGATCGACAGCCGGCAGAGGGTCCTGCCAGATCAGGTCCTCAGCCGGCACGAGCGGCCCGAGATAGCGCGACTTCGGGCCCATGTCGCGATGCGTGAGCTTGAACCAAGCGCGCGCGAAGGCATCGGCGAAGTCGTCGGGGTGCTTGTGGTAGTGGCGCGAAATGGGCTCGTAGATCGGGTCCATGCGCATCGCCATGTCGGCCGTGGTCATGATCGGCGGGTGGCGTTTCGAGGGATCGTGCGCATCGACGACGAGGCTGTGCGCCGCCGGGTCGGTCGGCACCCACTGCCAGGCACCGGCTGGGGATTTCACTGGCTTCCACTCGTAGCCGAACAGCATGTCGAAATAGGAATTGTCCCAGTTGGTCGGTGTCGGAGTCCAGGCGCCCTCGATGCCTGAGGTGATGGTGTCGCTGCCCTTGCCGGTGCCGAAGGTCGACTTCCACCCCAAACCCATCTGCTCGATCGGCGCCCCTTCCGGTTCGCGCCCGACATGCTGCGCGGGGCCTGCACCATGGCACTTGCCGAAAGTGTGGCCGCCTGCGGTCAGCGCCACCGTCTCCCAGTCGTTCATCGCCATGCGCGCGAAGGTCTCGCGCACGTCGCGCCCGGCGGCGACCGGGTCGGGCACGCCATTCGGGCCTTCGGGATTGACATAGATGAGGCCCATCTGCACGGCGGCGAGCGGGTTGGCGAGTTCGCGATCGCCGGAGTAGCGGGAGTCACCGAGCCACATCTCCTCGGTGCCCCAGAAAATCTCGTCCTCCGGTTCCCAGATGTCGACGCGGCCGCCGCCGAAGCCGAACGGCTTCAGCCCCATGTGCTCGAGCGCGCAGTTGCCGGCGAAGATGAAGAGATCGGCCCAGGAGATCTTGTTGCCGTACTTCTGCTTGACGGGCCACAGAAGGCGGCGCGCCTTGTCGAGGTTGGCGTTGTCCGGCCAGGAATTCTCGGGCGCGAAACGCTGCGCGCCCGTCGAGGCGCCGCCGCGACCATCACCGGTCCGGTACGTTCCGGCAGCGTGCCATGCCATGCGGATGAAGAGCGGGCCGTAATGTCCCCAATCGGCCGGCCACCAGTCCTGCGAGGTGGTCATCACCTCGAAAATGTCGCGCTTCAGCGCCTCAAGATCGAGTTCGAGGAAGGCTCTGCGGTAGTCGAATTCCCGCCCGTACGGGTTCACCTTCTCGGACTGCAGGGCGAGGATGCGCAGATTGAGCGCCTCCGGCCACCAGTCGCGGTTCGAGCGCATGGACGGGCGGGTGCGGCTGCCGTGCGTGTGCATCACGGGGCACTTGCCCATGGTCTGCGGCGCGATCGTTCCTTCCATCGGCTTCCCTCCGTGCGTGACAATGCCTGGACGGCGGCGCGCATGAGCCCGCCGGTCTCCAGCGCGGGACGGACTCTAGCCGACTCCCCGTGATCAATGGAAGCCATTGCACGCTAATGTCATCATAGATTGGCTCTATCGGAGGGGTCCGCCCGATGAATTTGCGCGACCTGCGTTACCTGCTCGCTGTGCTGGAGCACGGACATTTCGGCCGTGCGGCCGAGGCGTGCGGGGTCAGCCAACCGACCTTGTCGGTGCAACTGCGCAAGCTCGAGGCGGAGCTGGGTGTGGCCTTGCTCGAGCGCGGCGCGCGCGGTGTGTCAGCCACGGCGGCTTGCCGGCGTTTGTTGCCGCATGTGCAGGCTGCGGTGGCGGAGGCAGACGCCATTCAGGCAGAGGCGCGCAGCCTGCGCGACCCCCTGTCCGGTCCGTTCCGCCTGGGCATCATTCCGACTCTTGCCCCCTATCTGCTGCCGCGCGTGCTCGCCGGCTTGCGTGCGCGGCTGCCGAACCTGGAGATCGAACCGTGGGAGGACCTGACGGATTCGTTGCTGGAACGGCTGCGCGCGCACGACCTCGAGGCCTGCGTGATCGCGACCGAACCGGACCAGCCCGACCTCCTCTCCCGGCAGCTCTTCGCCGAGCCTTTTCTCGCCGCCCTGCCGCCCGCGCACCCCCTCGCCGACTGCGCAACGGTCGCGGAAAGCGAGCTCGCGCGCGACATCCTGGTGCTGGCCGAGGGCCACTGCCTGCGCGACCAGGCGCTCGCCGTCTGCCGCACGGCGGCGAGTCAACCGATGCGGGCGATGAGTCTCGTCACGCTGATGCATCTGGTCGCAGCCGGCTATGGTACCACGCTCATTCCGGCTCTGGCGGCTGCGGCAGCGCGCGAGATGGGGCTTGTGGTGCGCCCACTCGCCCTTGGGGCACTGCGCACGCTGCGCCTGGTCTGGCGGGTACGAAGCCCGCACCGGGCAGCCGCCGAGGCGGTCGCGGAGTCGATCATCGCCCTCGTCGACCGCGAGTTTGCGACCTCACGGTGATTGGAGAGCGTGCCGCACTCCCCAGGGTCGCACGCCCGATGACTCGGTTTCCAGCGCGGAATGTGACCCAAGCGTGCAGAGGCCTGCAGCGCGCGAAGGCTTCGGCTCCATCGATCGTCACAAAAGTCGCGATCAGCCAGCAAACTTGGGTTCTCCCTTTGACGACCCGAGCCCCTTCGCGCATTGTCCGCACGTTCCGGACGCGACACCAGGCTCCGATGTGGGCTACGCGCCGATCCTCGACGTGGTGCTGCCGACCCGGGGCGCAGACGGTTCCGCCCCCGGCGAGGACCCGCCCTCTCCGCCCGACGGCGTCACGTTCCTCTCTGCCTCGTATCTCGGCTGCCCGGTGGGCGCGACGATGGTTGCGTTCGCTGCCGACGGCACCGCCCTCCATCCCATCCTCGGGGACGGAGCGGGTCAGCCACTCGTCGTCAATGCCGCTGACTTCGGGGCGCGACCGGGCGACACGCTGGTCGTGCTGCGCTTGCCCTTCGGCTCCTTCGCACCCGACCAGCCGGCCGCCGCCATCGCCCTCTCGCTCTCCCTCTCCCCGCTCGCCGATCCCGACACGCCGCTCACCATCGCCTCGCGCGGCGCCTTCGCCTTCGGTCTCGACCCGCTGAACAACCCCCGCGCCGATCCGCCCGTCGTCGGTGGAATCGTTTCCGACTCGTTCACGCCGACCGTGCTCGCCTTCCGCAAGAGCTTCGACGGCCCCGAAGGCGAGACCGCAACGGGACCGAACTCCCCCCGCACATACCGGATCGCGGTCGCTCTTGCCGATGGCCAGACTCTGACCGATCTCAGGAGCGTCGACCGGCTGCCGGACGGGATCGTGCTGGCGGCTGGTGCGGGCAGCGTCTCGGTCGCGGGCCTGCCCGGCGCGACCGTCGATTTCGATCCAGCAACCAACAACCTCACTGTCACCGCCCCGGGCCCGCTCGTCGGCGCAGCGGGCACGGATGCGACCATCACCGTCCGATTCTTCGTCGGCGAAACCCTCGCCCCGGGTGATCCGGCGACACCCGTGCTCGGCCCCGGGGCCGATCCGCCGCGGACAATCCGCAACGATCTCTTCGCCGAGGCCGAGTGGACGCCGCTTGATCCTCGTGATCCGCCGCAGACCATCACCTTCGACCCGCGGGCGGCGGAGAACAGCTTCGTCGCCCGCCCGCTTGCGGTGCAGAAGTCGGTCGTGCTCGCCGTCGATCGCGGCGCGCCGGGCACCGGCCCCGGAGACACGCTGGAATGGCGCATCAGCGGCCAGGTCTCGGACTATGTGTCGCTTGCAGGCCTCACGCTCGCCGACCGCCTGTCGGACGGGCAGGCCTTCGATCCGTCCTTCGCGCCGCGCCTCGTCGTCAACCACGCCGGGACGTCCACCGTCATCCCGCTCGATCCCGCCGACGACGTCGCCATGCGCAACCCCGCCGATGGCACGACGGATCTGTCCTTCCGGGTCGGCGACCGGCTCGGCGTGCTGCTGGGCGGCGAGACGGCGGGTGCCGCGACCACCTTCACCCTCGCCTACCGCTCAACGATCGAGGCCCGCTTCGCAAGCCCCGCCGCGCCCGGCGACGCGGTGGTCGGCCAGGGCGATTCGCTGTCGAACCGGATCAGTGCCGCGGCGACCTCCACCGACCCCAGCGGGGTCCCCGTCGGCGGGACGGTGACGGACGACAGTGCGGCCGCACTCCGCATCGCCACCGGGCGGGTGGGCAAGGAGATCTGGCGGATCAACGGCGTCGCGCCGACCGGGCCGAACCCGACCATCGTGTCCGGCGATCTCGTCACCTTCCGCCTCACCTACACGCTGCCGCAATCCTCCTTCAGCTCGCTCGTGCTCGCCGACTTCCTGCCGCTGCCGGTGTTCGACATCGGCAGCGTCTCCTTCACCTTCGACGACACGGTGAGTGCGGACGCGCAGGCAGAGAACGTGATCACGTGGGGCCCTGACGCGGGCGTGTTCGCTGCGTTGGTCGGCGCACGCGATCCGGTCTTCGCCGTCGAGTCCGGCTCGAATGTTCTGCACGTGCGCTTCGACGAGCCTCTGCGCTCCGATCCGTCCGTCGCTTCGACGGTCGACCTCCTGTTCACCCTTCGCGTGGCCGACCGTCCGTTCGGAGACGGATTGTTCCTGACCAATCTCGTCCAGGGGACGGAGACGAACGCCGCCGGGCGGGCGACCTCGAGCCAGGACCTGGTCGGGGTCAGGC
>CALBEG010000260.1 GCA_937927455.1 uncultured Elioraea sp.
CCCAAAACCATCGCCAAAGCAAGAACAGCCGCGATGCTGATGAAAATGAGGATCGGAACGTATTCGGCAAGATCGATCGTCACGATCAGAAACGCTCCCCCCTTCGGTCCCGCCTAGAAGCGGTGCCTACTCACCCAAAGCCCGTAAACCGGGTCCCGCCTTTCCAGCGGCTTTTTGACCAGCGATCCGCACGCGGCGGAGAAATTCAGTGGCGCGAGTGACGGGGCTCGAACCCGCGACCTCCGGCGTGACAGGCCGGCGCTCTAACCGACTGAGCTACACCCGCGCGATGCGTGCGCAACTACGGTTGCCGGCCAACGGTGTCAAGCGCCGGAATGGTGGGCGGTGACGGGGTCGAACCGCCGACATCCTGTGTGTAAGACAGGCGCTCTACCGCTGAGCTAACCGCCCACCCGCGCTACGCACCGAACAGCCCGCCGCTCCCGCCGGCCCAAGTCGGGCGCGCTGCAGGCGAGAAAGCTCAGTTCACCGCCTCTTTCAAGCCCTTGCCGGCCTTGAAGCGGACACTAACGGTGGCCGGGATCTTGATCTCCTCGCCGGTGCGCGGGTTACGCCCCTTGCCGGCCTTGCGCTTCGAGGTCGAGAAGGTGCCAAAACCGACGATGCGCACCTCCTGCTTCTTCTTCAAAGCCCCTTCGATCGCGGCGAATACAGTGTCGATCACCTCGGCTGCCTTGGCCTTCGACAAGTCGGTCTTGTCGGCGACGTGTGCCACGAGATCGTTCTTGTTCACCTCTGCTGCCCTCTTGCCCTTGCGAGATCGGACGAAGCGGCGCCGACTCGGAACCGGCTCCGTACCGATTGGCACTCTAGGCAGCGGGTTCTGCGCCCGTCAATCAGAGGGGCGGGAAAAGTCGCGGAAATCCGCCACTTTTCGTCGCTCCCACCGTCCGCGATCCCGGTTCCGCCAGCTTGACCACGCACCGACTCGGTGCCGGCCCACACACCAGGCGAGGAATCAGTGCGCGAGGCGGCCGACGGATGCTTCGGCTCCACCCTTTTCAGCCGCAGGCTCGACCGGCTCCTCCCAGGCGATCGCGGTCGGTTGACGGATCAGCGCCTCGCGGATCACCTCATCCACCG
The DNA here is from genome assembly GCA_937927455.1 of uncultured Elioraea sp. Taxonomy (GTDB): domain Bacteria; phylum Pseudomonadota; class Alphaproteobacteria; order Acetobacterales; family Acetobacteraceae; genus Elioraea. The sequence goes on from CALBEG010000260.1 coordinate 1,105, forward strand.
AGGAGACCGGAACGATCTTCAGCCCCTTCTTCACGTTGTCGGGGATCTCGGCGAGGTCCTTCTCGTTCTCCTTCGGTATCAGCACGGTCGTGAGGCCTCCGCGGAGCGCGGCGAGCAGCTTCTCCTTCAGCCCCCCGATGGGCAGCACACGCCCGCGCAGCGTGATTTCGCCCGTCATCGCAATGTCGCGCCGCACCGGGATCCCGGTGAGCGCGGAGACGATGGCGGTGGCCATCGCGACCCCGGCCGAGGGGCCATCCTTCGGCGTCGCCCCCTCCGGCACATGCACGTGGATGTCGCGCTTCTCGAACAAGGGCGGGCTGATGCCGAACTGCAGAGCACGCGAGCGCACGTAGCTCATCGCCGCCTGCACGCTCTCCTGCATCACGTCACCGAGCTTGCCGGTGTGCTTAACGTTGCCCTTGCCGGGCATGACCACAGCCTCGACAGAGAGGAGTTCGCCGCCGACCTCCGTCCACGCGAGGCCGGTGACGACGCCGATCATGTCCTCCGCCTCGGCCTCACCGTAGCGGAACTTCCGCACGCCGGCGTACTTGTCGAGGTTCTTGCGGGTGATGGCGACCTTGTTCGCTTTCTTCTGCACGATCTCGCGCACCGCCTTGCGCGCAAGCCCGGCGATTTCGCGCTCAAGGTTCCGCACCCCGGCTTCGCGCGTGTAGTAGCGGATGAGGTCGCGTAGAGCGTCGTCTGAGATCGACCACTCGTTGGGCTTCAGTCCGTTCGCCTCAGACACCTTCGGGATCAGGTGGCGCCTGGCGATCTCGACCTTCTCATCCTCTGTGTAGCCGGGGATGCGGATGATCTCCATGCGATCGAGGAGCGGCTGCGGCATGCGCAGGCTGTTCGCCGTGGTGACAAACATCACGTCGGAGAGGTCGTAGTCCACCTCCAGATAGTGGTCGTTGAAGGTGCTGTTCTGTTCCGGGTCCAGAACCTCGAGCAGGGCCGAAGACGGATCGCCCCGCCAATCCGCGCCGAGCTTGTCGATTTCATCGAGCAGGAACAGCGGATTGGAAGACTTCGCCTTCTTCATCCCCTGGATGATCTTGCCCGGCATCGACCCAATGTAAGTGCGGCGATGCCCCCTGATCTCGGCCTCGTCGCGCACCCCGCCCAGAGACATGCGCACGAAGTTCCGCCCCGTCGCCTTGGCGATCGATTTGCCGAGCGAGGTCTTGCCGACGCCTGGCGGACCAACCAAACAGAGAATGGGTCCGCGGATCTTCTGGCTGCGCGCCTGCACGGCGAGGTACTCGAGGATCCTCTCCTTCACCTTGTCGAGACCGTAATGGTCGTCGTTGAGAACCTTTTCGGCTGCGGAAAGATCCGCCTTGATCTTCGTCTTCTTCTTCCAGGGGATGGAAAGCAGCCAATCGAGATAGTTGCGCACCACCGTGGCCTCAGCGCTCATCGGGCTCATGGTGCGCAGCTTCTTCAGCTCGGCGAGCGCTTTCTCGCGCGCCTCCTTGGAGAGCTTGGTCTTGCGGATCTTCTCCTCGATCTCGGCCGCCTCGTCCCGGCCGTCTTCGCCTTCGCCGAGTTCCTTCTGGATCGCCTTCAGCTGCTCGTTCAGGTAGTACTCGCGTTGCGTCTTTTCCATCTGGCGCTTGACGCGGTTGCGAATCCGCTTCTCGACCTGAAGCACGCCGATTTCGCCCTCCATGTGGGCGAAAACCCTCTCCAGCCGCTCGGCGACGTTCGCCGTTTCCAGCAGTTCCTGCTTCTCAGGGATTTTCAGGGACAGGTGGGAAGCGACCGTATCGGCGAGCTTCGCAGGGTCCTCGATCTGGTTGATCGAGACCAGGACCTCGGGCGGGATTTTCTTGTTGAGCTTGATGTACTGCTCGAACTGCCCGACCACCGTGCGCGCCAGGGCTTCCAGTTCGCGCGCCTCGCCGAAAACCTCGTCAATCGGTTGCACGAACCCTTCGAAATAAGCCTCGGTTTCCTTGAAGGCGACGATGCGCGCCCGCCGTCCCCCCTCAACCAGCACCTTCACCGTACCGTCGGGCAGCTTCAGCAGCTGCAGCACGGTGGCGATGGTGCCGACATGGTAGATATCTTCAGTCCCCGGGTCATCCTGCGCGGCATTCTTCTGCGTGACGAGCAAGATTTGCTTGTCGTCCTTCATCACCGCTTCGAGGGCGCGAACGGATTTCTCGCGCCCGACGAAGAGCGGGACGATCATGTGCGGGAAGACGACGATGTCCCGAAGGGGCAGGACAGGCAGTGTGGCTGCGGTCTCTGGCCCTTCGGCGGACGTCTTCGGCTGGTTGGTCATTCCGCGATCTCCTGGTCGGCGGCTCGGCCTGCGCACATTCGGTCACGCATGCCTGCCCCTCTGCAACACTCCCCCATATGGGACGGGCGCACCGCTTCGGCACCCCTTCGACCCGCACGGCGGCTGCGCAGGCAACGCAGCCGGCGACCCCGTCACGCGCTCGACGACTCGCCCCGACGCTCGGCGTAGATGTAGAGGGGGCTAGCGCGGTTTTCCGCCACCTCGCGGTTCACCACCACCTCTTCCACGCCGTCGAAACCGGGCAAATCGAACATCGTGTCGAGCAGGATGCTCTCCATGATCGAACGCAGCCCGCGCGCCCCGGTCCGGCGCTGGATGGCGCGTGCGGCGATCGTTTTCAGCGCCTCGTCGGTGAAAGTGAGCTTCACGCCCTCCATCTCGAACAGACGCGCATACTGCTTGACGAGCGCGTTCTTCGGCTTGGTCAGGATGTCGACCAGGGCCTGTTCGTCGAGATCCTCCAGCGTCGCGATCACCGGCAGCCGGCCGATGAATTCGGGGATGAGGCCGAACTTCAAGAGATCTTCAGGCTCGACCTCGCGAAGGAGTGCGCCCGTTCGTCGCTCATCGGGAGCACGCACATCGGCGCCGAAGCCGATCGCCGACCCCTTGCCTCGGGCAGCGATGATCCGCTCCAACCCAGCGAAGGCGCCACCGCAGATGAACAGGATGTTCGAGGTGTCGACCTGCAGGAACTCCTGCTGCGGATGCTTCCGTCCACCCTGTGGGGGCACGGAGGCGATGGTCCCCTCCATGATCTTGAGCAGGGCTTGCTGCACCCCCTCGCCCGAAACATCCCGCGTGATCGAGGGGTTGTCCGACTTGCGGCTAATCTTGTCGACCTCGTCGATGTAGACGATGCCGCGCTGGGCGCGCTCGACGTTGTAATCGGCCGCCTGCAACAGCTTGAGAATAATGTTCTCCACGTCCTCGCCGACCTAGCCCGCTTCCGTCAGCGTCGTCGCATCCGCCATCGTGAACGGCACGTCGAGGATGCGGGCGAGGGTCTGGGCCAGCAAGGTTTTGCCCGACCCGGTTGGCCCGATCAGCAGGATGTTCGACTTCGCGATCTCGACATCGTTGTTCTTCTGCCCGTGAGCGAGTCTCTTGTAATGGTTGTGCACGGCCACGCTCAGCACACGCTTGGCGTGATCCTGCCCGATGACGTAATCATCAAGAACCTTGCAGATCTCGCGCGGTGTCGGGATCCCATCGCGCGTCTTCACGAGGTGCGACTTGTGCTCCTCACGAATAATGTCCATGCAAAGTTCGACGCATTCGTCGCAGATGAAGACCGTCGGGCCCGCGATCAGCTTACGGACTTCGTGCTGCGACTTACCGCAGAACGAGCAGTACAGGGTGTTTTTTGAATCGCTCGATTTGCTCATGCCCGCTCCAGAGCCCGGCGCGTCGCCAAGCCCAGAATGTTAGAGCCGACATCGCGGGGAGACAAGGACGGCGAGGCGGTCGCAACCGCCGCTCCCGCCACTTGAGGTCACTTCTTCTCCCCCTCGGGGGCAGGGCGGTTCTCCACTACCTGATCGACAATGCCGAAGGTCTTCGCCTCCTCGCCCGACATGAACCGGTCCCGCTCCAGAGTTCGCTCGATCGTCTCCAGGTCCTGCCCGGTGTGTTTGGCGTAGATCTGGTTCAGCCGGGCCCGCACGGCCAGGATCTCGCGCGCCTGGATCTCGATGTCGGTCGCCTGCCCCTGCGCCCCGCCCGATGGCTGATGCACCATGATGCGGCTGTTCGGCAGGGCATAGCGCTTGCCCTTCGCGCCCGCCGCCAACAGGAGCGAGCCCATGGAGGCCGCTTGCCCGATGCACACCGTGCTCACGGGACTGCGGATATACTGCATCGTGTCGTAGATCGCGAGCCCCGAGGTGACCACGCCGCCCGGGCTATTGATGTAGAACGCAATGTCCTTGTTCGGGTTCTCACTCTCAAGAAACAGGAGCTGCGCGCAGAGGAGGCTCGCCACCTGGTCGAACACCGGCCCGGTGAGGAAGATAATGCGCTCCTTGAGCAGGCGTGAGTAGATGTCGAACGCCCGCTCCCCGCGTGCGGTCTGTTCGATCACCATCGGCACCAGGGTGTTGCCATACACCTCCAGCGGGTCACGCTCGCGGAACACAGTGGTTTCCTTTCGTTTCAGAGGTTTGTCGATCGCTGCGCTCGTCAACGCTCAGCAATATAGGGTCAGCTCGCCAGCGCGCCAGCAGCTGCGGGCTCGGCAGTTGGTCCGTCCACGTCCCGCAGCAGGTCTACGGGGGCGACCGACCGTTCCGTCACTTTGGCCAGTGCCACCACAAAGTCGATCACCTTGTCCTCGAAGAGCGGCGCGCGCAGCCGCTCGACGGCCTCCGGGTTTTGCTGGAAAAACTCAACCACCTTGCGCTCCTGCCCCGGGTAGCGCGACGCCTCCGCCATCACCGCCCGGCGCAGCTCGTCCTGCGAGACGGACAGATTGTTGCTTCGCCCAATCTCCGCGAGCAGAAGCCCAAGCCGCACCCGGCGTTCCGCGATCGCGCGATATTCGGCCTTGAGCGTGGCTTCGTCCTTGCCGCGGTCCGCCTCGTCCATCCGGCCTTCCTTCATCTCTTGCTCAACGCGCTGCCAAATGCCGCCGAACTCGGCTTCAACCATTCCCTCCGGGACGGGAAAGGACGCGCGCTCGGCCAGCGCATCGAGCACCACCCGCTTCAGGCGCAATCTGGACATCTGGTCCAACTCGCGCTGGATCGCGCCACGAACGGCCTCGCGCATCGCCTCAAGCGTGTCAAAGCCGTGCTTCTTGGCAAGCTCGTCATCGACCGTCGGCGCCAGAGCGCGCCGCAGGGCCTTCGCCGTCACCGAAAACGTCGCCTCCTTGCCGGCGAGTTCGGCCGCCGGATAGTCGCTGGGGAAGGTGACGACGATCTCCCTGCTCTCGCCGGGGGCCAGCCCGACGAGCCCTTCCGTGAAGCCGGGAATGAACCCCGCCCCCCCGACCTCGATCTCGAAGTCGGACGCCGTGCCACCCTTGAACGGCTTGCCGTCGATCCGCCCGACGAAATCGACCACCAAAATGTCGCCGGTCGCCGCCGGGCGGCTCTCCTCGATCGGTTCGCTGCGCCGGTGGCGGCGCGCGATCTCCTCAAGCCGCCGCGCCACCTCCTCCTCAGAGGCCGCCGCGACGAGCTTTTCAACCGCGATGTCGGAGAGCTCCGGAATGGCGATCTCCGGCAGGACCTCGATATTCAGGGTGAACTCGAGATCGGCCCCTTCGGACCAGTTCACGATGTCGACGCGAGGCCGGGCGGCCGGTTTCAGCCCGTGATCGGCCACCACACGGCGCGCGGCATCATCCAGGGAGCGCTCAAGCACCTCGCTCATCACCGCCTGGCCGTAGCGCTGGGCGACGATCTTCGGCGGCACCTTGCCGGGACGAAACCCAGGGAGCTTGAGCTGGCGGCCGAGTTCGGCCAATCGCGCCTCCTTGCGCGCGGCCAACTCAGCCGCCGGCAGAACCACCGAGAATGCGCGCCGCAACCCTTCCGCCGGCTTTTCAACCACCTGCATGAGTAAACCGCCTTACCTCACCCCGCCACGCCGGGCGGTGCCTGCATTGGTGCGGGCGGAGGGACTTGAACCCCCACGACTTGCGTCACCGGAACCTAAATCCGGCGCGTCTGCCAGTTCCGCCACGCCCGCCGAACCCGCGCCGACCGCACCACCCACGACAGAGCACGCGCCTCTAGCGCACCCCTGTGCGCGGGGCAAGGCGCCGTTGCCGGCACCTTGGAAGCGGTCCTAAAGAACGGGCCGTGCCTGCCGACGTTCACGATCCCCATCTCCCTTCCGTCGACCTCGCGATCATTGGCGGAGGCATCAACGGCGCCGGCATCGCGCGCGACGCTGCAGGCCGCGGCTGGAAGGTGGCGCTGATCGAACAGGGAGACCTTGCCCAGGCCACCTCGTCGGCCTCTACCAAGCTCATCCATGGCGGGCTGCGCTACCTCGAACACTATGCCTTCCGCCTGGTGCGCGAGGCGCTGGCCGAACGCGAGGTGGTGTGGTCGATCGCACCCCATATCGTGTGGCCGCTCACCTTTGTCCTGCCGCATGACGGACGCCACCGTCCGGCCTGGCTGCTTCGCCTCGGCCTTTTTCTCTACGACCATCTCGGCGGGCGTCACCGCCTGCCGGCCACGCGCGTGCTCGACCTGCGCACCGCGCCGGAAGGCGCACCGCTGCGTTCAGGGCTCAGGCGGGGCTTCGCCTATGCCGATTGCTGGGTCGACGATGCCCGCCTCGTCGTGCTCAATGCGCGCGACGCGGCCGACCGCGGAGCGAGGATCCTCACCCGCACTCGCCTGACCGGCGCCGAACGGATGGAAGGGTTTTGGCGGCTTTCGCTCGCGAACACGGAGACCGGAGCCCGCTCCCGGCTCGCCGCCCGCGCCCTGGTGAACGCCGCCGGCCCCTGGGTTGCGCATGTGCTGGAGAGGGTCATCGGCACGGAAAGCCCTGCCCCGGTGCGGCTTGTGCGCGGCAGCCACATCGTCGTGCCCCGCCTGTTCGACCACGGCTGCGCCTACATTCTCCAGAACAACGACCGCCGGATCGTGTTCGCCATCCCGTACGAAGACGACTTCACCCTCATCGGCACCACCGATGTCGATCACACCGGCGACCCGGCCGAGGTGCGGGCGACGGCGGAGGAGGTTTCCTATCTCTGCCGCGCCGCCTCCTCCTGGTTCCGCCGGGCCGTCTCGCCTGAAAGTGTGGTCTGGTCCTATGCAGGCGTGCGTGCTCTGTACGACGACGGCGCCTCTGCCGCGCAGGAAGCGACCCGGGATTACGTTCTCGCCCTCGACGCCCCGGCGCGGGCCCCGGCCATGCTCTCGGTGTTCGGCGGCAAGATCACCACTTACCGGCGCCTGGCCGAGGCCGCCCTCGCCAAGTTGGCGCCGCACCTGCCCGCCGCGCACGGGCTCAGCCAGGGTTGGACAGGGCGCACGCCCCTTCCGGGAGGGGATTTCCCCGTCGACGGCGTTGAAGACCTCGTCGCTGACCTCAGCGCCCGCTTCCCTTTCCTCGGAGCGCGCACCCTGTACCGTCTTGCGCGGTCCTACGGGACCCTTGCCCCAAACATGCTTGGCGCTGCGCGCACGCAAGCCGATCTCGGGCGCGACTTCGGGGCTGGGCTCAGCGAAGCGGAGCTCCTCTGGCTCGTCCGCCGCGAATGGGCACGCACGGCCGACGACGTGCTCTGGCGCCGCAGCAAGCTCGGTCTCCGTCTCGACGCCAGCGCGCGCGAGGCCGTCGCCCACGCCCTCATCGGCATGCGGGCGGAGGCCCCCGCGTGACGGGCTGCGTCCTCGCCATCGACCAGGGCACCACCTCCACCCGTGCCCTCGTTTTCGATGCCGGTCGGCGCCTTGTCGCCTCCGCCCAGGAGGAGTTTCCCCAACATTACCCCGCCTCCGGCTGGGTGGAGCACGACCCTGAGGACCTCTGGCGCAGCACGCTCTCCACCGCCCGCACTGCCCTGGCCAGGGCCGGGGCGTCGGCCTCCGCCATCGCCGCGATCGGGCTCACCAACCAGCGCGAAACCACGCTCATCTGGGACCGCACGACCGGCCGCCCCATCCATCGCGCCATCGTCTGGCAGGACCGTCGCACGGCGGAAGAGTGCGCGCGGCTCCGCGCCGAGGGCCACGAGCCCGCCGTGACGGCACGCACAGGGCTCGTCCTCGACCCCTATTTCTCGGCGACCAAAATCGCTTGGCTTCTCGACCATGTCGAGGGCGCGCGCGAGGCCGCGGAGGCCGGACGGCTCGCCTTCGGCACCGTCGACTCCTGGCTCATCTGGCGGTTCACGGGCGGCCGCGTCCACGCCACCGACGTCACCAACGCCTCGCGCACGCTGCTCCTCGACCTGACCACCTTGCGCTGGGACGCTGATCTCTGCGGCCTGTTCCGCGTCCCTCGCGCGATCCTGCCCGACCTCCGCCACTGCGCCGACGACTACGGCAGCACCGATCCGGGGCTTTTCGGCGCCGCGATCCCGATCCGCGGCGTGGCCGGAGACCAGCAGGCGGCGCTGATCGGCCAAGCCTGTTTCGATCCGGGCATGGTGAAGGCGACCTACGGCACCGGCGCCTTCGCCCTGCTCAACACCGGCACCAAACCCGTGCCCTCACGCAACCGCATGCTAACCACGCTTGGCTACCGGTTCGCCGACCGCACGGCCTACGCCCTCGAGGGCGCGGTGTTCGTCGCCGGCGCCGCCGTGCAGTGGTTGCGCGACGGGCTCGGGCTGATCGCTGCCGCGCCGGAGGCCGACCGCCTCGCCGCCGAGGCCGACCCCGACCAGCCGGTGGTTCTGGTTCCGGCCTTCACGGGGCTCGGCGCGCCATGGTGGGATGCCGAGGCCCGTGGTGCCCTGTTCGGGCTCACTCGCGGGACCACGCGGCGGGAACTTGCCCGTGCCGTGCTCGACTCCGTCGCCTTCCAGACCTGCGATCTCCTCGCCGCCATGCGCGAGGACTGGGGCGGCGATGGCCCTTCGCTGCTGCGGGTCGACGGAGGCCTCACCGCCTCAGACTGGACGATGCAGCGCATCGCCGACCTCACCGGCACACCGGTGGACCGGCCGGGCATGCGGGAGACGACGGCTCTCGGCGCGGCCTGGCTCGCCGGCTTCGCCGCGGGCCTCTACCCTTCGCCCGAGGAGACGGCCCGCGCCTGGACGGCTGCGCGGCGTTTCGTCCCCGCCCTCGCCGAAGATGATCGCGCCGCTGCGCTGGCACGGTGGCGCGACGCGGTCCGCCGCACGCTCTCGACCACGAGCAGCTGACCGACGCACCCCTGGCGTCGTCATGCCATGCTGCCGCCGCGACGGCAGGCTTTGCTTGCGCTAGCATGTCGCGCGTGAGCCCGCTTCCCCATCCGCCCGTCCACGCCGGCTCAGAAGCCGCCAAAGGCCCGCCGCCCGCCCTCTCCGTTGTCGTGCCCGCCTACGACGAGGAGGAGGTGCTGCCCGAGTTCCATTGTCGCCTCGCCGCGGTGATGGCGGGGCTCGGCCTGTCGTGGGAGGTGGTCTATGTCAACGACGGTTCGCGTGACTGCACGCTCGCCGTGATGCTGTCTCTGCACGAACGCGACCCGCACGTTTCGGTGGTCAACCTCTCGCGCAACTTCGGCAAGGAAATCGCGCTCACCGCTGGGCTCGACCACGCGCGGGGGGCGGAGGCAGTGATCGTCATCGACGCCGACCTGCAGGACCCGCCCGAACTCATCCCCGAACTCGTGCGCGCCTGGCGCGAGGGCTACGACGTCGTCTACGCGCAGCGCCGGGCGCGCGAGGGCGAAACCTGGCTGAAGCGCGCCACCGCTGCTGCTTTTTACCGCGTCATGGAACGCCTCGGCGGGCGAGTGAAACTCCCGCGGGACACCGGCGACTTCCGACTGATGAGCCGGCGCGCCACCGACGCCTTGTTGCAGCTGCGCGAACAGCACCGGTTCATGAAGGGACTGTTCGCCTGGGTCGGCTTCCCCTCCAAGGCGGTTCTGTATGATCGCGCCCCGCGTGCGGCGGGCAGTTCCAAGTGGAACTACTGGCGGCTCTGGAATCTCTCGCTCGAGGGCATCACCAGCTTCACCGTTGCACCGCTGAAGGTCGCGACCTATCTCGGCCTGGTCTGCGCCTCGGGAGCCCTCCTCTACGGCGCCTTCATGGTCGTGCACACGCTGCTCTTCGGCAACCCCGTGCCCGGCTACCCGAGCTTGATCACCGTCATGCTCTTCCTCGGCGGGGTGCAGCTCGTCACCCTCGGCATCATCGGGGAATATCTCGGCAGGGTGTTCAACGAGACGAAGGGTCGCCCTCTGTACATCGTCGAGCGGGCCTTGCCAGCCCGCGCCCCCTCAGCCGCTGCGGCAGACGAGCACCTCCCCGATCTCCCGACAGTCTCGCGCGCCGCCGAGTAGGGCGCGCGCCTCGGGCAGGATCAGCCGAAGCTCGCCCGGAGCGGGAGGCAGGGCGGCGGTTTGGGCATCGCGGCAGACGGGGGGCTCAGGCCACCGAGCGAGGTGCATCGTGTTGATGGGCTTCACCTGTTCGGAAACGAGCAGCAGAAGCTCCTGCACCCGCTCGCGCGTCGCGTGCCCCTCGGGCGGAATGCAGGGCCAGGAGGGCAGGATCGTCACCTGATTTGCCTCCGCAATCAGGGGGCGCAGTGTGGCGGCCTCCACCGTCCAGGGTGCGCGGTGCGACGCCCATGCGGCAAGCGCTGCCCCGTTCGGCACGGAATCCACCACCTGCAGAAGCCCCATGGAAAGAACCAGTACGGGCCCAGCACGGAACGTTCTGGCAACGAGGGCAAAGGACCCGATCAGCAGGGCGTAGAGGACGGGCCAGAAGAACCGTCCCGAAGAGCGGAACTGCTCGAGAGCGGCGGGCGGGGGCCCGAGGTCAAGCAGGATGCGCTCGCCCAGCCCAACGCGGTGGGAGATGGCGAGTGCCGTAAGCGCGACGAGCACGATGGCGAGGCCGCCTTGACGGCGCACCGTGTCGACCACGACGGCCCATCGCGCAACCACGACCAGCACGAGCGCCGCGATCAGCCCCATGCCAAGCCAGGCGTAGCCCTCCCAGCCGCCGAAGCCGGTGGCGTCGATCTCCTGCGTGACGTGAGGGAAGAAGAACGACCGCGCCGGCCAGACGGGCGAGAGGAGATTGAGCGCGTACCTGCCGTAGCCGCCCTCGCCCGTCGCGCTGAGATAACCGAACAGGACAAGTGCCAGTCCGACGCACCCTGCCGCTGCCGCTACCCCGATCGCGGCTGCACGCCAACGCCGGTCGACCCTCAGCAGGAGAGTAAGGGGCGCTGCCGCCAACAATGCCAACACCATCGCCGCAAGGTAGGGGTGAACGAGGAGGGACGCGACGGCAAGAACAACCGCCCAGACCCAAACCGCAACCCGGGGCTGACGCACGGCGGAAACCGACAGCCCGAGCGCCAGCAGGATGAGGAAATGCCCCATCAGCGCGGCATGGCCGTGCCGGGCAAGCCAGGCGGGCGTGGCAAGGGCGGCGAGGGCCATGCCCAGGGCGGGCAGCAGCCTCGGTTCGCCGGCGCAGCGCAGCGCGAACACCGCGGCGAGCGGCTGCAGCACGATCACCACCCCATGCCAGAGCCCGATGCCATGGAACGCCGGCGGCCAAACTGGGCGGAAGGCCTTCAGCAGAAGCGCAAACAGCGGAATGCCGTCGGCGAGCGCAATGTTCGTTCCCCCCTCGCCGAGACCGTGCGCGACCAGGACCGGCCACCCCCAAGGCTCGGCCAGGAAGTAGCGCTGGGCGATGATGTGCTGGGCGAGGTCGCCGAGGCGTCGCCAATCGGGCGCGGCGGGGGGAAGCACGAAATCGCGCGGCAACAGCAGGGCGGCCGCGACCGCGCCCGACAGCGCCGCCAGAGCGTAGCAGATCGCGCCGCTTCGACCTTCGCGCTCCGTCTCAACACGCCACAATCCCGCCAAAGCTCCGTCCTTGTCTCGACGAAGGTCCCTCCGATGATCCCGAACGTGCCGGCCGATGCGCCGGTGCGAAAGGGGTCCAACGAATGTTTTCCGCCGAAATCCGCCAGGTGCTGCCGGTCGAGCAGCCGGCCGTCGCCGTCGAGCCCGCCGGTCTGCCGCTTACGGCAGCCGCGCCCGATGCGCTTCCCCCCCCGGCCAACGACCTTGCTGCCACCCGCCGCCCCGGGCCGATCGCCAGCGCGGTGAAGCGCGCGATCGACATCGTCGGCGCCGCCGCTCTCCTCATCGTCTTCGCCCCCATCATGCTCATCACTGCGCTCCTGGTCGCGCGTGACGGCGGCCCCGTCCTGTACAGCCACACGCGAGTCGGGCGCGGCGGCGTGCCGTTTCGCTGCCTGAAATTCCGCAGCATGGTCGCCGATGCGGACGCCCGGCTCGCTATGGTGCTTGAGCGCGACCCGCTCGCCCGCGTCGAGTGGGAACGCACCCGCAAGCTGCGCAACGACCCGCGCGTGACGCCGATCGGCCGCTTTTTGCGCGCGACCTCGCTCGACGAACTGCCCCAGCTTTTTAACGTGCTCGCTGGCGACATGAGCCTGGTCGGGCCGCGCCCGGTCGAGCAGGCGGAGCTCGCGCAGTTCTACGGCGCGGCTGCCGCGCACTACCGCGCCGTCCGGCCGGGACTGACAGGGCCCTGGCAGATCAGCGGCCGCAGCGACACCACCTACGCCGAGCGCGTCGCCCTCGACGTCGCCTATGTCGAACGGTTCTCTCTGCTCTCCGACCTCGCGATCCTTCTGCGCACGCCCCTCGCGGTGCTGGCGCGCAAAGGCGCCTACTGACGCCGCGCTGGCGACGGAGCGGTGCTGCGGCACCGCTTCGGATGCGCTACCCGTTCCCGCATGCGAGACCGCCCCCTCGGCGCCGCCGGCCCGGGTGACCAGATCGCCACCCGCCGCGTTGTCGGCGGCGCGGTTTGGAACCTGCTCGGTCGCGGCCTTCCGCTCATGGTGGCCATCGGTCTCACCCCGCCGCTGGTCTCCGCCCTCGGCATCGAACGCTGGGGCCTGTTCACCCTGGCGCTCGGTCTCGTCGGCGTGTTCGGCGTCTTCGACCTCGGCGTCGGGGCGGCACTGACCCGAACCATCGCCGACCGGTTGGGGCGCGGCGAGCGGGAGGGCGAGGACGTGCTGATCGCCTCCGCCATCATCGTCCTCACCGGCCTGAGCACCCTCTTTGCGGCCGGACTTTGGGCGGGCGTGCCGTGGCTGATGGGCCAGGCCCTGGCGGTGCCGCCCGGCCTGCAGGCACAGGCGATTGCGGGCTTTCGCGTGCTGGCGGCCGCCGCCCCTCTCGTTGTGGTCAACGCGGCGCTGTGGGGTGTGCTCGCCGCGCACGGCAGGTTTCGCGGTGCCAACCTCGCCACCATGCCGGTCGCGGTCCTGTACTATCTCGGGCCGCTCCTGGTGCTTCTGGTCTGGGATTCGCTCGCCGGCGCGATGCTTGCCCTGGTTGCGGCAAGGCTTCTCAACACGCTGAGCTATGCGTGGCTGACGCGCGATCTCCTGCCCTTCTCCGCCTTCCGCCGCGCTCGCCTGCCGGCCGTCGCGCCGCTCTTGCGGCTCGGCGGCTGGCTCAGCCTTTCGGGTGTGCTCACGCAGGCAAGCCTCTATCTCGACCGGTTCCTGATCGGCGCCTTCCTCTCGCTCTCTGCGGTCGCGTTCTACGCCACCCCACTCGACCTTGCGATGCGGCTCTGGATCCTGCCCGTTGCGGTGGCGCAGGCGCTGATGCCGGCGCTTGCCTCCAGCTTCCGGGCACGGCCGGAGGAGACGGCGCGGCTGACGCGCCGGGGCGTGCTGCTTATCAGCGCGCTCGTGCTGGCCGGATCAATCGTGCTGTCGGGCGGGGCGGAGACGCTGCTTCGCGTGTGGCTCGGCCCGACTTTTGCGGCGGGAGGGGCTCAGGTGTTGCGCATCCTGGCGGTGGGGATCCTGTTCTCCTGCGCCTCCTTCGCTCCGGGCAGCCTGCTTGAGGCGATCGGTCGACCGGATGTCACCGCGGGGTTGCAGGTCGCGGTGGCCTTGGCGTCGATCCCGCTCCTGCTGTTGCTGCTCCAGTTCGGCGGCATTGAGGGGGCGGCGGTCGCCTGGGCGTTGCGCTGCGCCGCAGAATGGGCAGGCCGCACCTGGCTCGCTGCGCGCCTCTATCCGGCGGCGGCGGCGGCACTCCGCCGCTCCGCCGTGCCGGTCGCAGCGGCCGGGGTCGCGCTCGCGATCTCACCCCTGCTGCCGGCAGCCGCGCCCGCTGCCCTGCTCGCCCTCGCCGCTTCCCTATTCATCGCCTTCGGCTTCTGGGCCCTCGAGCCGGACGAGCGGGCCGCGCTGCGCCGCCCCATGCACCTGCTTCGCGCCACGCGATGAGCCTCGTGATCAACGGCCGCTTCCTCACCCAGGCCGTGACGGGCGTGCAACGGGTCGCGCGCGAACTGGTCGCCGCTGCCGACGCGCTCGCCGCGAAAGGACTTTGGCCCTCCTCCCGCCTCGTCGCCCCCCCGGCTGCGGACCTGCCCAGCCTGCGGGCGATCACGGCCGAAACCGTGGGTCCCCTGTCCGGCCAGGCCTGGGAGCAGATCGCGCTGCCGCGCGCCGCACGCGGGGCGTGGCTGCTCAACCTCGGCAACACCGCCCCCCTCGCCGCCCGTGCCCGCCAGACAGTGCTCATCCACGACGCCGGGGCCTTCGACAC
>CALBEG010000261.1 GCA_937927455.1 uncultured Elioraea sp.
CATGGCAGAGGCGATGAACGAGCTTTCACTCCTCGTCGTCGGCATCTACGGGCGGCCGCTGCCGCCGCAGATGGGGGCGCCACTGCGGGTCATCACGCCATGGAAATACGGGTTCAAGCAGCCAAAGAGCGTGGTGCGGATTAGTTTTACCGACCGTCGTCCGGTCGGGTTCTGGGAACGGCTGCAGCCCACCGAGTACGGCTTTTGGGCCAACGTGAACCCCGCCGTGCCGCACCCGCGCTGGAGCCAAGCGACGGAGCGCATGCTGGGCACGGACGAGCGTCGGCCGACACTGATCTGGAACGGCTACGGCGAGTGGGTGGCCGGGGTCTACGAGGGGCTGCGCCACGAACGGCTGTTCGCCTGAGGCGGGGGATGCGGGCACTCACCGGCGGTGCCGCCGCCGCGTCGCGCATGGTCGCGCCGCTGCGCCTTCTGCTTGCCTCGCGGCCGAGGACGCGCCACATCTCGGAGGCCGGGGCGGCCATGGCGGCGCAGCCGGGCGCAAGGCGAGTGGGAGGGGGCTCTTTTGCCGGCCGATCAGGCCACTGTTCTGCTGATTGAGGATACGCGCTCGCTCGCCGAGCTCTATCGGGCCTATCTGCGGGAGGCGCCGTGGCACTTCCTTCATGTCGGCACGGCGGCGGAGGCGCGCGTGATCCTCGCTCGTCAGGCGGTCGAGGCGGTTCTGCTCGACCTGCAGCTGCCGGATGCGCAGGGATTAGACCTTTTGCGGGAGATCCGCGGCCGCCGCCCCGCGCCAGAGGTGATTGTCATCACCGCCCACGGCTCGGTCGCCACCGCGGTCGCCGCGATGCAGGCTGGCGCCTGCGACTTCCTGGTCAAGCCGTTCCCGCGCGAACGGCTGGTAGTGACCATCGCCAACGCGCTCGAGCGTCGGCGCCTCGCGCGCGAGCTGGCCGACCTGCGGCGTGCGGCCGATCGCAGCACCTTCGCGGGGTTCATCGGGGCTGCTCCTGCGATGCAGGCGGTCTACCGGATCATCGAGAACGCAGCGGCCAGTCGCGCCACCGTCTTCATCACCGGGGAATCGGGTACCGGCAAGGAACTCGCCGCTGAGGCCATCCACCGACTGAGCCCGCGCCGCGACAAGCCGTTCGTTGCCATCAACTGTGCCGCGATCCCGCGCGACCTGATGGAGTCCGAGATGTTCGGCCATGTACGCGGCGCGTTCACCGGCGCCGTGGCCGACCGGGCCGGGGCGGCGAGCGAGGCCCATGGCGGCACGCTCTTTCTCGACGAAGTGTGCGAACTCGACCTCGCGCTGCAGGGCAAGCTCCTGCGCTTCATCCAGACCGGGACGTTCCAGCGCGTCGGTTCAACGAAGACAGAGCAAGTGGATGTCCGCTTCGTCTGCGCCACCAACAAGGACCCGCTCGAGGAGGTGCGGGCGGGACGCTTCCGCGAAGACCTCTACTACCGGCTGCACGTCATCCCGATCACCATGCCGCCGTTGCGCGAACGCGCCGAGGACATCGTGCTGATCGCGGAAGCATTCCTTGCCCGCTTCGCTGCTGAGGAGAAGAAGGCGTTCCGCGGCTTCAGCGCCGAGGCGAAGGCAGCTTTGCTGGCCTATTCGTGGCCGGGCAATGTGCGCGAACTCGAGAACGCGATTCGCACCGCGGTTGTGTTACACGACGGCGACCTTCTCGAGGCGTCGATGCTGCCAGCCCAGGTGATCCGGCAGGCGCGGAGGAGGGTGGCGCTGCCGGCGCGCCCCTCAGGCGGAGAGGAGTTGGCCAGCGTGATCAGGCCGCTTGCCGAGATCGAGCGGGAAGCGATCGAACGGGCGATCGCGCTCTGCGGCGGCAACATCGCCAAGGCTGCAGCCCATCTCGGCGTCAGCCCCTCCACCCTCTATCGCAAGCGTGCCGCCTGGACGGGCGAGGCGCCACCGTTGCCGGACGTCGCCGAGTAGCCAAGCCCTTTCGCGTCACACCCGCCGGCGCAGGGCCAACAGCGCCTCGTGCACCGCTTCGGCCAGCGCGCCTGTGGCAGCCGCAACGATGCGCGCGTCCTCCGTCTTCACCGCCTGACCCGCCGACAGGGCACGTTCCGCGAGAGAATCGAGGCCGATCGCGCGCGCATCACCGGCAAGCGCGTGCGCTTCGCTCGCGAGCTCCTGATAGGCGCCCGCCGCCGAGGCGCGGGTGATGGCCGCCAGGCGTCGGTGCAGTTCGTTGCGGAACATCACGATCAGGGCGTCGGTCCGCTCCTCCCCCATGCTTTCCGCAAGGCCGGAGAGGCGAGAAGGCCCGGTGGGCTCGTTTCGGGACGTGTCGCGTGGCATCTCGGGGAGGGAGTTGTTGAGGCATGCGTGCGAGGACGCGCGGTTAAGGTTTGCAAATCCTGTGCTAGCAACGGCGGATCGGTGACTGCAGCGTCCTCACCTTTCCGAGAGCGCTACCGTTCCGCTGGCACGCCGAGAGTCCTTGCAGCCTTGCCGATCACCGCCAGGGTCGGCGGCCATATCCCCAAGCGAGCGAGATCGCCGAGCCGCACCCAGGCTACTTCGGCGCTGTCGCCGCCAGGGCGCGCCTTACCGGGAGCGGCAAAAGCGGCGAAGTCGATCAAGGTGTAGTGGTGCGCGATCCGCCCGTCCGTGGCCCGGGCGATGCTGTCGACAACATCGATCAGCACCAGATCGCCCGCCGCGGAAAGCCCAGTTTCCTCCATGAGCTCCCGCCGTGCCGCCTCGGCCACCGTCTCCCCCAGTTCCTGCGTGCCGCCGGGGATCGACCAGCTCCCTGCACGCGGCGGTTTGGCCCGACGAACGAGCAGCACGTCGGGCCCGCGGAACAGCACGACACCAACCCCAATTCGCGGTGTGCTCCAGCCGGTATGGTCGTTCAGGACGGGTTCTCCTCCCGGGCGGCGACGTCCTCAAGGCGGTAGGTCAGCACGTCCGCCTTCCAGTCCGGCAGCCGGAAGGCCCAGCCGCGCACACGGGCGGCGATCGTCTCTGCCTCCGCCCTGGTGGCCTCGGGGCGAAGCAACGCTGTCGGCGCGTCCTCACCGAGGGCAGGGGCGGGCGCCGACCAGGAGACCGCAACCGTCGCCCAGCGCGCGTTCTCGTGCTCGGCCAAGCGCAGGGTCACCGTCAGCCCATCGAAGGTCAAGATTTGCGCTTCGCCCGCGGGAGAGGCGTCAGCCAGGGCGGGGGCGGGCATCACGTCGCTGAAGGAGAGGAACTCCAGAGCGCGCGGCAGGTCATCCAGCCGGATGCGGTCGGCGTTGAACCCCTCCGGCCTGCCAACGAGCACAAACTCGTCACTCGGAGACGCACGGCGCAGCGTGAGCGGCTCTGCGCCCGCTCGCTGCGTCGTCACGCTGGCGACCCGATCACGGCGGATGTCGAGGATGTCCCGCTCGAGCCACAGGAGGGGGTCGGTGTCCGCCCGCAGGGTGCCCTCGGCGAGCCAGGCGCGCGCTTCACCCGGACGGCGGACGTGCACCGCCTCTGGCAGAGTGGCGGCGGTACGCACGCGGCGGCGGCCGACGATGAGGGCGACGAGCTCTCGCCCGGCCTGGTCCTTCACCGTGACGAGCACGCTCGTCGCCCCGGGCGTATTCGGGTCCTCGAGGCCGAGGCGGGAGAAGAGCTCCGGGTTGGCCGTGCGCTCCTCGACCAGGCGAAGCTCCGCAAGCCCGACGAAGAGCTCGCGCACCCTGCCTGGCTGGGCGGGAAAGCGATGCTTCTCGGCCACCAGCCAGGCGTCACCGTCCCGCTTCAGCGTCACCGCGCCGTCGTGCCGGCGCAGCTCCACCGTGGCGGCCGCGCCAAGCCGGTCGGCGAGACCCGGGAAGACCGGCTGGTCAAGCAGGCTGGCCTCGCGCTTCGGCGCCTCCTGCCGCAACGCCACGACGGCAGCGCCGACTGCGGCGACGCAGGCCAACGCGACAAGCGCGAGGATCCCCCGTCTCACTGCCGCCCTCCATTTCGCCTTGCAAAACGCAACGCAGCGTGCGTCATGCCGCGGCCTCGCGCGGTTCCTCGGCACGTCGAGCGCGACGCCTGATCCGCCACAGGCCGAGCCCGATCGCAACGAGGCCCACCACCGCCGGGACGGCGACGATGTTCGCGACCTTCAGGGTCGTCTGCAGGGCCTCGATGTCGCGGCGAAGGTTGCGCTGCACGTCCCTCAGCTCGCGCCGCGTGGCCAGGATGTCCGCCCGCGCGCGCTCGATCGCCTGGCGCTGTTCGGCCGTCAGCACGGCTTCGGCGCGGGCACCCTCGCCGGCCCCGCGGCGTATGTCGCGGATGGTTTTCTCCAGCTCCTCCAGCCGCTTCAGCAGAGCCTGTTCGCGCGCGCGATACTCGCGCTCCGCCTCCCGGCGCATGCGGTCGACGAGTTCGAACGGGCGACGGCTTTCGCCACGCGAACGCAGCCCGATCAGAGCCTCCGACCCTGAGAGCGTGTCGAGCAGGTTGACGATCAGCGCGCCATTGTCGGCGAAAGGGGTGGCAATCTGCTGGCCGAAGAAGTCCTGCACGCGCACCCAGAAGCGATCCTCGAGCACGTCCGTATCGGCAAGCACCACCACGGTCGAGGTGCCCATCGAGCGGGCGAGATGCGGCGCACCCTCGGCGGGCTCGGCTTCGCCCTCGGCCTTCGGCGGACCATCGGGAAAGGCGGTCTCGAAGCTGCCGCGCACCCGGGCGGCGAGCACGCGCGGCGAGCCTTCGGGGCGGAACTCGGCGAGAATGCGCGTCGGGTCGGGCTCGATGCGAACACGCTCAGCATCGATCACGCCGGCCTCTGGGCTCGTTGTGATCAAAGGCTCGAACGAACCTCTTCCCCCCTCGCGCGGGGCGAGGAACCCGGCAGAAGCGAAGGCGATCTGGTTGAGTTCGCCCGTCGCGGGGTCGGCGCGGTTGATCTGGCCAGGACCGGTGGCGGTGAACCAGGCGACGTAATCGACCGCCTGGACGCGGTCGCGTTCCCCTGCACGCACGCGCATCGCACCGCGCAGATCACCGACCACCGTGTCGCGGTCGAAGGTGATGCCCCACGCCTGAAGGAGGCGCGGCAGATCCGACGCCGTGTCCCGCGGCGGCATTCTGCCAGGACCGGGGCGGGAGGCTTGCGCTTCGGAGTGAGGGTCGAGAAGCAGCAGGAGCCGCCCGCCGCGCAGCACGAACTGATCAAGCGCATACTGCGTGCGCTCGGCGAGATCCTGCGGGTGCGCGACCATCAGCACGTCGATCTCGGCGGGGATCTCGGCCACATCGAGCGGCACCTCGCGCACGGTGAGGAACTGGCGCATCTGGGTCAGCACCGTCCAAGGCGGGGTGGGCCGGCCGAAGGGCCCGCGCATCTCGCCCTGCACCGGCAGCCCCGTCATCAACCCGACCACGGGCTTCTTCGGGTTGGAAAGTTCGTAGATCAGGCGCGTGAGGTCGAACTCGAGGAAGCGTTCGCGCTCGGGCTGGAAGAAGGGGATGACGCGCTCCTCATCCAGCAGGTTTGAGGCAGCGAGCCCGAAGAACACCTGCTCGCCCGACTGATCGACCGGCACCCCCTGCAGGCCGTAGCCGATGGCCCGGTCCTCGAGGTCGCTGAAGGGTTCCGGTTCGTAGACCTCGAGCCGGAGCTTGCCGCCGGCGAGGGCCACATACTCGGCAAGGAGTTCGCGCACCCGCGTGTGGTAGGAGGCGTAGAGCGGAATGTCTCGCCCGAGCCGTGGCGAATAGAAGAGGCGGAGCGTGATCGGCTCCGGGATCTGCTGCAGGACGGTCTTCGTGCCGTCGGAAAGCGTGTAGAGGCGGTTCTCCGTCAGGTCGAGACGATACCGGCCAAGGAACGTTTCGGACAGGATGTTGATGCCGACGACGAGCACCAGCGCGGCGACGAGCCCGGCGGCGGAAAGAAGGCGCCGCCGCGGCCGCCGCGCGGAAGTCACGTCGGCGGGAGGGGCAGTGCGGTTGAGGATGGCGGCCGATCCTTCCATCGTTCAGCCCGCCTTCTTCCACTCGACAATGACAGCGTTGGCGTAGAGCCAGAAGCCGATGAAGGTGGAAAAGAACACGAGATCGCGCAGCGCGACCACGCCGCGTGTGATGCCGTCGTAGCGGCCGATCAGGCTGATCCGCCGCGCCGCCTCGAGCACGCCCGGCGGCAGCGCCTCGGCGAGGAAGCCAACCACGACGGGGCTGCCGAACACGGTGAAGACGAAGCACGCTGCGACTGCCAGCACGAAGGCGATGACTTGGTTCTTCGTCAGCGCCGACATCGCAGCCCCGATCGCGAGATAGCAGCCGGCAAGGAGCACTGCGCCCGCATAGGCAGCGAGGATGACGCCATTGTCTGGTGTGCCCAGCACGTTGACGGTGATGACCATCGGGAAGGTGAGGGCGAGCGCGATGGCAGCAAAGGCCCATGCAGCGAGGAACTTGCCCAGCACAGCCTGCCAGAGCGCCACAGGCAAGGTGAGCAGGAGTTCGATCGTGCCCGACCGTCTCTCCTCAGCCCAAAGGCGCATGGTGATGGCAGGGATCAGCAAGAGGAACAGCCAGGGCAGGAAGGTGAAGAGCGGGGCGAGATCGGCCTGGCCGCGATCGAAAAAGTTGCCGACAGAAAAGGTCAGTGCGCCGAGGAGGACGAGGAAGATCACGATGAAGACGTAGGCGACCGGTGTTGCGAAGTAGGCGGCCAGTTCGCGCCGGGCGATGACGAACACGCTGCGCATCGCTCAGGCGGCCCTCTTCACAGTGAGATCGCGAAACACTTCATCGAGCCGCCCGCGTTCGACGAACAATTCGCGCGGCGCAACGGCAGCGGCGGCCAGCGCATCGCGCACGGCTCCCTCGATGGGGCGCCCCTCGCGCGGCAGGGCGGAGAGTGCGACAAGCCCCACCCCGACGCGC
>CALBEG010000262.1 GCA_937927455.1 uncultured Elioraea sp.
TCTGCCCTCCGCCGCGGGGGCTCACGCCTGTCGGGCTGCTTGCCCTGCTCGGCCTCGGCGATCGCGGCGCGGTGCTGCGTCGTCGCCTGGCCGAGGCGCTCGCCTCGCTCGAGCCGCAGCGGTTCCGGGCAGACGGCGGCGAGCCGGCCGAGGCCTTCGGCGAGCGGCTTCTCACTCTGTTCGGCGATGAAACAGGTCGCGCGCTGTTCGACCGTGCCGCCGCCCTCGCCGAGGCTGATGTCGCGCCGGCCGATCGGCGGCTTGACATCGATGCCGCCATTCGCCGCCACGCGGTCGCAGCGTTGCAGGAGGCCGCACCCGCGCACGCCGCAGCCCTGCGCCGCCGGCCTGCCCCAGGCCCCTCGCCCCTCGACCTCGCGCAGGCCTGCAGCGAGGTCGCGCTGTGGAGCGAGGCCGCCCTTCTGCTCTGGCGCCTCGCCGCAGAGCCGGACACCGCGGACGAAGCCGCCGCCCTGGCAGCCCGCCACCCGCCGCTGGCAGAAGCGCTGCCCGACCTTACGGCCCGCGCCGCAGCGAACGAAGGCGGAGCGCTGTCGTCGCGCAGGCGCCTTCTGCGCTTGATGGGCTTTGCCGAGGACGAGGCGGGGCCCCTCCTGCCGCCCGCCGCCGCCCTGGCGCCACGGATTGAGGCGTTGGGCAGCGAACGCCTTGCCCTGCTTCCGCCTGATTGGCGAGACCGGCTTGCCAAGCTCGACCCCAAGGCCGGCGACGCGCTCGCCCAGGCGCTCTCCGCCTACGAGCGGGCGACCCTCGCCTGGGAAGCGAAGGAAACCGCGCTGCGCGAAGCAGCCCTGGCAGAAACGCTTGATCTGATCGCGATCGAAGCCGCTCTGGCGGAGGCGCGTCGTGCGGCGGAGGCGCGCGAGACCTCGTGGCGGGAGGTTCTGGCCCGGCTCAGCGGCGCGTGAAGAGGGCGCTCAGGGAAGCGGTTTCGGATCCGTATCGAGCGAACGGAGGTAGGCGATCAGATCGGCCCTCTGCTGCGTGGAAGCCAAGCCGTTGAATGCCATCCGCGTGCCGGGGGCATAGGCACGCGGGGCGGCGATGAAGCGGTTCAGCTCCTCGAAGCTCCAAGGCGTGCCGCGCATGGCCAACAGCGCCTGCGAGTAGGTAAACCCTTCCGCGTGCGCGTGATCGGCCCCGACGATGCCCCAGAGGTTGGGCCCAACGCCGTTCCGCCCACCCTGGTCGAAGGAATGGCAGGCGGCGCACTGGCGACGCGCAATCGCCGCCCCGTTCTCCGCGTTGGCGGCGGCGAGAAGAGGCGTGATCGGCTCGATGGTCGGCGCGGCCGGCGCCGGTGCCTGCGCCGGCGCCTCGCGCCGCGCAGTGTCGATCGCGAGCACGCTCCGCTCAACCCGCTTCGGATGCACGAGGAGTTCGCCGATAAACCCGCTCATCAGGAAAACGAACAGAGCCGTCAGCACGGCTGCGGCGATCTTGTTCAGCTCGAAGGAGTTCATGGCGGCGAGAACCCTCCCGTTCGACCCGGCGCTTGAGCTGCCTAGACCATCCCCACCCCCTCATCAACCCAGCGCCGCAGTCGGGCACCACGGTTGCAGCACAGAGCAGCGACGGTGGGCATGAACGATATCTTCACCAACCCGCATCTGATCGATGCGATCCTCCTGCTGGTCGCCTTCGAGATGATCGTTCTTCTCTGGCAACGGCGATGGCGCCTGGTGCCGGTGCTTGTCTCCGGCGCCGCCCTCCTTGTCGGTCTTCGTGCCGCGCTAGCGAATGCCAGCGGTGTGGCGATCGGCTCCGCCCTCGCCGTTGCCGGACTTGCCCATCTCGTGGATCTATGGCTTCGCCTGCGCGAACCGCGCAGCTGAAAAAAAGGGGGGGTGCGAGCCCCCCCTTCAGCGAGCACAGCGGACGTCAGTCGATCAGCGCATCGCTGCCCGCAGCGGAATGGGCGAGAGGCTCACCGCGTCGAGTTCCGGATAGTCGGCGAGCATGCGCGCACCCAGCATCGGCTTGTGCGCTCCCTGGTGACAGGTCATGCAGTTGACCTTCACCGCGTCGCCCATGGGCCCGAGCCGCGCGAGAGAGGCTGCCGCTCCGGCTTCTGGCGGGCCTTTCGGGTTCTCCTGCCAAAGCGGTGTTAGCGGAACGATCCAGTCGTTGTTGATCGCTCGCGCCATCGCGATGCCATGCCAAGCGGTGACTCGTTGTGGTGTCGACCCCTCCCATTTCCCGAAATTCTGCGAGTTGTGGCAGAAGGTGCAGTTCGCCCCCGTCGCCGCCGAAAAGTGGAACATGAGGGCGTAGGTCCACTCTGTCTGCTTGATCGACATCCGGTTGTCGCCAACCGACATCGGGGTCCAAGTCGTGGTTACCCGGATTTGCTTGTCCTCGAGCAAGAATGGCGTGAAGGGATCGGTCGGCAATGAGGAGAGCCCTGCTGCAGTGGAGACAGTATTCTGCCCCGCCGCACTGCTCATCAGCCCGCGCGTGCGCCGACCCGCCTGCGGGGATTCCATCGCCCAGACATAGGCCGGCACCGGCTGGCCGCGATGGCAGGTCCAGCAGGTCACACCGGTCTGGCCGACATGCGCCTGCCAGGACTCGTTGATCACGCGCGTCATCTGCAACATCTTGCGCGTCACGATCTTGGTGTAGACGGAATCCTCGGCCAGGTTTTCGGGGTTGTGGCAGTAGGTGCAGCCCTGCTGCGGCGACACCCAGGCGGTGATTGCGTTCATCAGCCGAAGGAACTCGGCCGAGTCGAGATCGCCCAGCACCTGCACGTTCTGGTACGCCTCGCGCGAGGGGATCCCCGACTTGTCGACCTCCTCCTCCTTCGCAGGGACAGCGTGCCGGGGAAGTTCGCGCGCCACAGTGCGCGGATTGTAGACGAGCTCCATCGCGGTGCCGCGATTGCCCCACTGGATCGCGGTGACGGGCGGGCGCTCGAAGGTGGAGGCGAGGTAGAACGCTGCCGCCACCCCGAGCACTGCGGTCGCCGTCCAGCCGACCGTCGAGACGAGGTCGAAATCCTTTTTCTTGCTCATTGGCCTATCTCCCGGCCGCAAGGAGTGGGTCGACGACCCCGCCAGGCACGACGGGCTCGTACATCGGCGCAAACCCGTGCTTCACCGCCCAGAGGTACCAGTTGTCCACCACCGTGCCAGTGAGCAGGATGCCGATGCCACCGGTGAGCGGGGTGAGAACGGCGAACCACCACGCCCAGCGGTGGATGGACTCCGAGGTCGCATTGAAGCCCATGCACCAGCGCCAGAATAGCGCCGCACGCTCATAAGCCGTGCCGCGATCGATCGTCTGGTCAAGCTCGCGCTCGCCGCCATAGCGCGACACCGCGAGCACGGTGGCGCCGTGCATCGCGAACAGCAGAGTCGAGCCATAGAGGAAGACGATCGAGAGGGCGTGGAACGGGTTGTAGAAGAGGTTGCCATAGCGGATCGAAAACGCCGCCGTCCAATCGAGGTGGGGGAAGATGCCGAACGGCACCGCCTCGCCCCACGAGCCCATCATGACGGGGCGAATGAAGCCCAACACGAGGTAGAGCCAGATTGCGCTTGCGAACGCCCAAGCGACGTGTGTGCCCAGGCCCAGCGCGCGCGCCCGCCGATAGGTGCGAAGCCACCACAGCAGGATCGAGGCGGTGAGGAAGAAGCCAGCCATCAGCCACCACCCGCCATCCTGCAGCGGCGGGATGCGAAGCCCATAGTGCGGAGGCGGCGGCTCGAGCGCGAGCCAGAAGAACTGGCGGACGAATTGGATCGGATCCCAGTTCACCGAGGCCCACATGTTGAGCCCGATGATGACGATCGCGATCAGCCCGCAGACAATGGAGAGCAGGCCCAATCGGCCAAGATAGATCGGCCCCAGTTGGGCTTCTCCGAAACGGCCGAAGAGGTGGACGAAGGTGCCCTTGCCGAGGCGGGCCTCATCGCCCGCAGGCAAGGGCACGCCCGGGTTGGGCGCCGGCCCATGCACCTGCACTCGGGTGAAGATGTTTTGGTACTCCAACGGCATGTCGAGTGCTCCTCTCGCCGTCACTTCCAGATCGGAAGATTGAGCCACCAGCCCCACCACTCGGGCCACCCGCGCGTCCAGAACGGACCAGAGATGATGATGCATACGGCACTCCAGAACCCGGCGGAGAGCGCGAGGAACAAGCCGAGGCGATGGATGCCGAGCGCGCCGATCGAGTAGCCGATCAGGTCGCGGAAGAAGGTATTCTCATGGTCGGGGCTCTTCACCGGCTCGCCCTTCGGAGGGTTGAGCGCGGAGAGGATCAGCCCGCCGTGCAGGCTGAGCGCGAGTGTGGTGGTGAAGAAGAATGTGATCGCCAGCATGTGCGCCGGGTTGTAGTGGAAATGGAGATACTGGTAGCCGACGTTCGATACCCAATCGAGATGACTGAAGATTCCGTAGGGGAAACCATGCCCCCAAGCCCCCATTAGAAGCGGGCGGAACACCACCAGCGTGAGATAGGCAAACACGGCCACCCCGTAGGCGATCGGGATGTGGTAGCCCATGCCGAGCTTACGGCTGATCTCGACCTGCCTCAGTGCCCAGGAGACGAAGGCGCCGATCGCGCAGATGGTGATCAGCTGCCATAGCCCGCCCTCTTTCAGCGGCGCGAAGCCAAGGCCGTACTTCAGGTCAGGCGGAGCGATGTTGATCGTCCACACGTTGAACGTGCCCTGTAGCGCAGCGCCGTACAGGATCAGCGCCGTGCCGAGCACAGTGAAGAACAGCGTGGTGACACCGAAGAACCCGACGTAGAACGGCCCCACCCAGAAGTCGAACAGGTCGCCCCCGATCAGGGTTCCGCCGCGCACCCGGTACTTCTTCTCGAAACTCAGCATCGACATAACGCGTCACCCTTCTCTCGTGCTGACACGCCCGCTTCCGGGCGGGTTGCCGG
>CALBEG010000263.1 GCA_937927455.1 uncultured Elioraea sp.
GACGAGGCCCTTCTGCCACGCCCGGCGGATGGCTGGATGCAGACGGGAGGGCGGTCCGGCCGGCACACCGAGCATTTGGGCCACATGCTGGCCGTGATGCAGCATCTGCAGCGCGCCTATCCGGGCTGCAGCTGGTGAGGCCTGCGGCGGCGCGAGGCGGGGAAGGAATGATGGAAACGATCACGCAACGGATAGAGCCCGTAACGAAGGGCGCCGACCCTGCGCGCCTGGTCGAGGCCGCCCGTACCGCCGCCGCCAGAGTCGTCGACCCCGAAATCCCCACCATCTCCATCGCCGATCTCGGCGTGCTGCGCGACGTTCGCCTCGGTGCGGATGGTGTCATCGAGATTGACATCACGCCCACCTACTCGGGCTGCCCCGCGATGCGGATGATCGCGCTCGAGGTCGAGGCGGCGGTGGAGCGTGCGGGCTGCGGCCGGCCACGGGTGAACCTGGTGCTCTCCCCTGCCTGGACGACAGACTGGATCACGCAAGCGGGGCGAGACGCGTTGCTCGAAGCTGGCATCGCGCCACCCCCACCCGCTGCATCCCGCCGTGCACTCTTCGGCGAAGACACGCCCGTTGCCTGCCCAAACTGCGGGTCGCGCGACACGACCCTCATCTCCGAGTTCGGCTCCACCGCCTGCAAGGCGCTGCGACGCTGCCGGAGCTGCGGCGAGCCCTTCCACGCCTTCAAGTGCCTCTGAACGCGGGGCACAGGCCGACCGGCACACGGGACAGAACGAGGGAGGAACGACGACATGAACGCCATGAC
The DNA here is from genome assembly GCA_937927455.1 of uncultured Elioraea sp. Lineage (GTDB taxonomy): Bacteria > Pseudomonadota > Alphaproteobacteria > Acetobacterales > Acetobacteraceae > Elioraea. The sequence continues at coordinate 776 of CALBEG010000263.1, forward strand.
CACGGCAACACGCTTCCGCCCGCTCACTATCGCGCGCATCGACCGGCTTACCCCCGATGCCGTAGCACTCACCCTCGCTTCGCCGCTCGGTGGCGAGGAGGCGTTCCGCTTCCTCCCCGGCCAGTATCTCACGTTGCGGCGCGAGATCGGGGGCGGGGAGGTGCGCCGCTCCTACTCGATCTGCGCCGGGCTCGATGAGGGCGTTCTGCGCGTCGGCATCAAGCGCGTGCCGGGCGGGCGTTTCTCCACCTGGGCGGTGGACGAGGCGCAGGAGGGCGATGTGATCGAGGCCGCACCGCCGGAAGGCCGGTTCGTCCTTCGCCCCAACCCGGCCGCCGCCCGCACGGTGGTCGGCATCGCGGCCGGGTCGGGCATCACCCCCATCCTCTCCATCGCACAGACGCTTCTTTCGCGCGAACCCGCCTCCCGCTTCGTGCTGCTGTTCGGCAATCGCACCAGCGCCGACATCATGTTCCGCGAGGCGATCGAGGACTTGAAGGACCGTCACCTCGCGCGCTTCACTGTTGTGCACGTGCTCTCGCGCGAAGCCTCCGAACTCGCCTCGTTGCACGGGCGGCTCGATCGCGACCGCATCGTTACCCTGCTGCCGGGGCTCGTGCGCCCTGATGAAATCGACTCTGCCTATCTCTGCGGACCGGTCGGTTTGCCGGAGGCGGCTGAGGAGGCGCTTGGCGCGCTCGGTCTCGCGCGCGAGCGCATCCATGTCGAGCGCTTCACCCCGGCAGACGGTGCTGCGCCTGCGCCGCAGCCCGCACGCGTCACCGCCGAGATGCCCGTCGTCGCCCGCCTTACCGTCACGGTCGATGGCACGACGCGGGAGGTGCCGATGGCGGAGGGCGAGACGGTGCTCGAGGCCGTGCTGCGGGCGGGCATCGACGCGCCCTGGTCCTGCCGCGGTGGCATGTGCTGCTCCTGCCGCGCCCGGCTCACCGAAGGCGAAGTGGCGATGGACCGCAACTGGTCTTTGCAGCCTTGGGAACTGGAAGCAGGCTTCGTGCTCACCTGCCAGAGCCGGCCGAAGAGCGATCGGCTCGCGGTCGATTACGACGCCGCCTAAGCGTGTGCTGAGACCGCGGCGAGACCATCGGAGCGGCGCAACCAAAGGATCACTCTCGCGTCACGCGTGTGCAATCGACCCTCGCTAAGCGTGCGGAATGTGCCTTCGCCGCGAAGGCGCTTGTGCAGAACGCGAGGAGACATCGATGCGTCGTTCCCTCTGTGCCGCCGTGCTGCTCGCGGGCAGCACGCTCGCTGGCGGGGCTCTCGCCAATGAGAGGAAGCCCGCCGTGCTCGCCGGCCACGCCATCATTCCGGCGATGAGCATGCTCGCCCCCCCGGCCGATGCGCCGCGCGGGGCCTGGATCTCGGGCAAGTTCACCGGGCCAGGCAACCTTCGCAACGAACGCCCGATGAGCGTGATGGGCAACACCGGGGCCACGCACGGCAACCGCGAGACGGGCATCCGCCTGCCCTTCCTCGGCCAGCCGCTGCAGGGTTTCTCGGGGTTTGCGATGAACCGCGCCGCGGACGGTTCGATCTACGCGTTGATCGACAACGGGTTCGGCAACAAGCGCAACTCGCCCGATGCCCTGCTCTACTTCACCCGCATCGCGCCGAACTGGCAGCAGGGCATGGTGGAGGTACGCGAGATCGTGTGGCTGCGCGACCCGGACAAGCGCATTCCATTCCGTATTGTGAACGAGGACACCGAGGCACGCTACCTCACGGGCAGCGACTTCGACCCTGAGTCGATCCAGGTGGTCGGCGACACGGTGTGGATCGGCGAAGAGTTCGGGCCATATCTGATCTCTGCCACCCTCGATGGGCGCGTCACAGGCGTCTTCCCCGCCTTGCGCGGCGGGCGCGAAATCCGCACCCCCGATCATCCTGCCTTGTTCATTCCTGCGCAGGCGGGGCGCGACTGGGTGGTGCCGCGTTCTGCAGGCTTCGAGGGCTTGGCTCTGCACCCCGAGACCGGCATGCTGTGGGCGATGATCGAGCGGCCCCTGCTTGCCGAGAATGGCCAGCCTGAGGGCAACTTCCTTCCCGTGCTGGAGTTCGACCCCAAGGCCGGCCGCTGGACCGGGCGCGAGTTCAAGTATCGCCTCGACGAGGGCGCGACCGCGATCGGCGACTTCAACTTCATCGACAACCGCCGTGCTCTCGTGATCGAACGCGACAATGGCGAGGGCGACCCCTCGCTCGCTTGCGAGAACCCGCGCCAGCCGCGCCCCGACTGTTTCCCGCTCCCCGCGCGCTTCAAGCGCATCGTGCTGATCGACACGGGCAGCGTTGATACCGAGGGCTTCGTGCGCAAGGTGGCGCACATCGACCTGATGGACATCGCCGACCCAGAGGGGCTCGCGCGTCTGCCGACCGCGGCGAAGCGTGACCTGCGCGGCAAGTTCACATTCCCCTTCTTCACCATCGAGAACGTGATGAAGGCGGACGACCAGCACATCCTGGTTGCGGTGGACAACAATTTGCCGTTCTCCTCGGGGCGGGCGCTCGATCGCGCCGCCGACAGCGAGTTCATTCTGCTGCGCGTGCCGGAACTGCTCGCCGCGCGCTGACCGACAAACCGGTTTTCTTCACCCCACTGTTCGGCCCCGGGCGGGCTTGCCCGTCCGGGGTCTCATTGTCTCTGCCTTCAGCGGCGGCAGGAGACAAACGGTCGATCGACGGCGAGGTCGATCACCACCCCTTCGCGCTCGATCGCGAGCGGAACAAGACCTCCTGGCGTGCGGCGATAGCGCACGACGTCGCCGGCGCGGATCGGTCCATCCGTCGGGTCGGCGGAGCGGATCTCGAAGCGGATCAGGTCGCCGCGGAGCTGCAGGCGGGTCTCGGCAGACGCGATGCGACGGCCGCCCTCCCGCCATTCCAGGCTTCGCTCGCCGATGATGTGGCGGAGCGCGTTCTCATCGCAGGCTGGGTCGGCCGACCAGATGCCGCGCAAGTCCGACGGCGCTTGCGCGGCGAGCACGGGCGGAAACGCGAGTACGGCGACCAGCGCGGGTGCCGCGAGGCGAAGGCTCTGGACCATCATGGCTCCTCAGCCGTGCGGGCAAAACGGCAACGCACGGTCCCTCTCTTTTACACGGTTTTTCGCCTCAAGGCATGGTGGCGATGCGCAGCGCGTTTGTCGTGCCCGATGTGCCGAAGGGCATCCCGGCGATGACCACGATCTCCTCGCCCGTCTGCGCGAAACCTTCCTGCGCGGCAAGGCGCACCGACTTCGCCACCGCCTCGCTCATCGAGTGCGCATCGGCGGTGACGATCGGATAGACGCCCCACACAAGGCAGAGCCGCCGCGCCGTCTCCTCGCGCGGGGTGAGGCCGAGGATTGGCGCCTCGGGCCGTTCGCGGCTCATGCGGAGCGCGGAGGAGCCGGACATGGTGAAGGTGGCGATGGCGCGCGCGCCGATCGTGTGTGCGACCTGGCGGGCGGCGGCGACGATCGCATCCGCCGAACGCCGCTCGGGTGGCGCGCGCGTGGCCTCGACGATTTCGCGGAACGTGGGATCGGCTTCGACGCGGGCGACGATGCGGTCCATCATCGCCACCGCCTCGCGCGGATAGGCGCCAGCGGCACTCTCGGCAGACAGCATCACCGCATCCGCCCCGTCGAACACGGCGGTGGCGACGTCTGAGGCCTCGGCCCGGGTCGGCGTGGGGGCGGCGATCATGCTCTCCAGCATCTGGGTCGCCACCACCACCGGCTTTCCTGCGCGCCGGCAGGACTTCACCACGCGCTTTTGCACGAGTGGAACGTTCTCGGGGGGCAACTCCACACCGAGATCACCGCGCGCCACCATCACGCAATCCGACTGCGCGACGATCTCGTCGAGCTGGTCGAGTGCCGAGGGCTTCTCGAGCTTGCTCATCACCCACGCGCGGCCATCGATCAGGGCACGCGCCTCGGCCACGTCCTCGGGCCGCTGCACGAAGGACAGCGCGACGATCTCCACCCCGCGCTGCAGCGCAAAGTCCAGATCGCGTCGGTCCTTCTCCGTCAGCGCCGGAATGGGAAGCGTGACGTCGGGCACGTTCACACCCTTGCGGTCGCTGATCGGGCCTGCCACCACCACTTCGCATTCGAGATGGTCTGGCCGCACCTTGGCCACCCGAAGCTTCACCTTGCCGTCGTCGATCAGCAGGGTGGAGCCGATGCGCGCGGCGTGGATGATCTCGGGGTGCGGAAGCTGCACGCGGCGTGTGTCGCCTGGCACCGGCGAGAGGTCGAGGCGGAACGCCTGGCCCTGCTGCAGCTGCACCTTGCCGCCGCGGAACACACCGAGGCGAAGCTTCGGCCCCTGCAGGTCGGCAAGAACCGCGATCTGCCGCCCCGCCCGCTTCTCGAGCGCACGGATCGCGTCCAGTCGGGCGGCGTGGTCCTCGTGCGAGCCGTGGCTGAAGTTGAGGCGAAACACGTCCGCCCCCGCGTGCCACAGCGCGGCGATCATGTCCGGGCTTGAGGAGGCGGGGCCGAGGGTGGCGACGATCTTAGTGCGGCGATGGCGCCTGAGCGCAGGTCTCTCGCGCAGCGGGGCGGGCGATGAAGGGGGCGGGGTCACGGGCTGCTCACGCGATGACGATGGCGCGGATGTCGTTCACATTGGTGAGGGTGGGGCCGGTGACGACGAGATCGCCAAGGCGCTCGAAGAACGTTCCGGCATCGTTGGCCGCGAGCATCGCGCGGGGATCAAGCCCGAGCGCGCGGGCGCGCGCGAGCGTGTCGGGGCCGACCACCGCGCCGGCGGCATCCAGGTTACCGTCCTTGCCGTCGCTGTCGGCGGCGATCGCCCAGATACCCTCGCATCCG
>CALBEG010000264.1 GCA_937927455.1 uncultured Elioraea sp.
GTCGACCGACTCTCGTCGCTTCGGCCTCTCACCGCTGCTGTTGCCCGGCGACGTCGAAGGCCTGCCGGGATGCCCGTACGACAGCGGGATCTCCGTCATGGACAACGACCTTTGCCGTGCCGACCCGCAGACCGACGTGCGAAAGAGCCCGCTTCAGATGAAACTGGTCGGAGACGTCACCGAAGCGGAGCAAACCTTCGGCGTGTCATGACTACGCTTTTCCCTCGACGACTGTGAGATGGGCTTGGCCGTCCGAGACTGTGGATTTCCCGGCCAGAAGCTGCCGTGGAGCGCATCGCCGCCGCCTTGGAGCGTGCGGAGCGCAAGCGGCATGAGGTTTCCCCGGCAGTGGAGCCCGCTCACGTGAAAGTCTGGTGTTTCATGAACCTGCGGATCGAGGGTCTTCCCGGAAGCTCAGTCGGACTTCCCATCGCGGGCTGGCACAGGCCGGCGATGCACTCCAGCGCTTGGCTTCCAGGGCAGGATTGTCGGTCGCGTTGTCACCACGAAATGTTCGGCCTAAGTCCCATGATCGTTGATGCTGAGTCAGACTCCCATGCGATGGTCGTGCGCGGCCTCTTTGCTCCGGCGCGGTTGCGGTGCCGGGTTCTTGGGCGCAGTGTCGAGGCAGCGGGCGAAGGCACGTGTCTTGAGCGAATGGTCGAAGACCTTACTGTGAGTGCGGCACAGCCAAACGGAGTGACGGCACGAAACGCCCCGGAAAGAAGAGAACACGCGCCCTTTGGCGTTCCCCCCGTCGGCGGCTGCGAGGTCTCTGTCGCCGTTGCAGACCGATTGCATCACACCTGCCTGATCTCGCCTGCAGCGACGAGCACGCGGGTTGCCCGCATCCCGCCATGGCGAAGTGCTTCGAAGGCTCCCCGTCCGTCACCGCAGCGTCGAAGCCTTCCCATTCGAGCGGTTCATGACCTGCATGCAATGGTGGAACGTACCGCCCTTTTCCGCTTTCATCGGATCGGAGGTGGCGAAGGCAGCGCTTGTCTCAGCAAGGGAGCGGGACTGGAGCTTCCGGTCGGCGACGTCAGTCTCCTCAGCCAAAGTCCCAGGGTCGATCCGTTTGCCGATGCCGTCGCGGCCGGCGATGAGCGGCAAGGCGATGCGGAGAAAAGGAGTTGGCCGCGTGCTCTCAGACGCTGCTCTCAAGCAGCGCTGTCGCCCCGGCATGTGCGTCAAGCCTCTACGATCGTGCAGACCGGTCTCAAAGAATGCGCCCTCGCCGCGATCGGAGACAAAGACGTCGGCGCTCGTCTGCCGGTCACAGAGCGACCGACGCCGGTGCCAGTCGCTCGGGACGATGTTCGCCACCTTTCCAGCACCGGCAGGACGCGTCTGAGCAACCGATGCGCCGCGCCATGTGCTTTACCGAGGCAGCGACGAGCAGAGCGACGTCGCACTACCCGGGAGCGGACAGCACGCCGACTATGAACCCGAGCTGGCTCAAGCCGCTTCCGCCTTCGATGGATGTCAGCGGCTGATCGAACGCGAGCATCGTCTCCTGACGCGACGTCGGCAGGCACTGGATCTCTTCGTTGAGGCTGTCGGTGAGGGACGGCAGCGCCCCGCCCCATTCACTTGGACCGACGCATACTCCGCCTCTCGGGCGTGGGCAGGAGGTTGACGCCGCCAAAGCGAACGCCGCGTTCGCGGATCAGTCGGTCGGCATGGGCCCGGACCTCGCCAGCCTTGCCACGCAGCACGGTGACCTCGAGACAATGGACCGGATCGAGATGCGCGTGCAGGGTTGCGACACCAAGATCATGGTGGGCATGTTGCGTCACGAGGAGACGTTTTCCGAGATCGCGCTCGTGATGATTGAACACGTAGGACACTACGGCGACGCAACGACCATCCCCTCCCATCGCTAGGTCATGATCACGCAAGGCGGCGCGGATCAGGTCGCGCATCGCCTCTGACCTGTTCGAATACCCGTGTGCCCGCATGAACTGATCCAATGCACGGACCGTTTCGTCGTCTAGCGAAATCGTCAAGCGCTGCATCGCTTCCCCCACTGAGGTCGCACGAAGCTGGCACGACGCCGGTCGCTTGCGAAGCCGCGCTTGCGGGTGTCCTGCGGCTTGAAAGGTTCGTCTCCTATGTTACGAAACTCAGCCGAATTCTGCATACGGCTCGTGCGGGCGGACGCAGGGGACGTCGAACGAGGAGCCGAAGATGGAGCGCGGCGCGACGCACCTGAACGTGGAGCCGAAAATGGAGCGCGGCGCAACGCACCTGATCGCCGTCCTTTGCTCAGCCCTCTCGGTGCCTGCCCTTTTCGGCGGCGGGGCGGCGGTGTTCGCCGCGTCCAGCACCCGCCGGGCCCTCAACACGGCCCCTCCTCGCCGCCCGGCCGAGCGGGCTCGTCACCTGTGCTTCAGGGAGCAGCCAGGCCACCGAGGGGGCGCGGCGGCGCAGCCGACCGCAGCCGGTTCGTGATCGCGTTCCTGGTCAGACGCATCCTGTCCGGGCTGGTCGCGATCGCCGCCTCGGCGACAATCGCCTTCGCGCTCGCCTGGCATGCGCCGGGCGGTCCTGCCATCGCGCTCCTCGGCGAGTCGGCGGCCGAGGGCCAAGTGCAGGAGGTCGCGGCCCGGCTCGGCCTCGACCGCCGACCGCTCGACGTGTGGCTCTCCTGGATGGCTCGACTCGTTCTCGGCGACCTTGGCACCTCCTGGCGCGAACAGGTGCCTGTGGTGAGGCTGATCCTCGACCGTTTGCCATTGACGGCGTTCCTCACCGGTTCCGCCGCCCTGCTCGCCCTTCTGTTGGGAGGCGTGTTCGGGGTTGCGCTGTCGGGGAGCGGGCGCCGCTGGCCCGTCGCCGCGCTGTCAGCCCTGCATGCCGTGCCGACCTATCTCATCGGTCATGCATTGGCCATCCTGTTCAGCCTGACGCTCGGTCTTCTTCCCGTCTCGGGAATCGCCGATGCCCGCGCGCCCGCCATCGGGTTCTGGCCCGTCTTTGTGGAGAGGCTGCGTCACCTCGCGCTCCCGGTAACGGCACTCACGCTGCACCAACTCTGCTTCACCGCGCTCCTCGTGCGCGCTCTCGTTGGCCGGGAGCTGCCTCGTCCCTACGTGCTGGCGGCGATGGCACGCGGCTGCAGCCGACGGCGCGCGCTGTGGCTGCACGCGGCCCCGAACGCGGCTGTCCCGGTCGCCACCCTCACCGCGGCGCGGATCGGAGCGCTCGTTGGCGGCGCGGTGACGATCGAGACCGCCTTCGCGCTGCCAGGGCTCGGGCGTCTTGCCGTAAGCGCCGCCCTCGCCCGCGACCATCCCGTTGTCGTGGGCTGCGTCGTCACCGCCTCGCTGGTCGTGTGGATGGCGAATCTCATGGCCGATGCGCTGGCGACTCTCCTCGATCCTCGTCTCAGGCGGGACTGACGCGCCGCGTCTCGTTTTCCCTGCTCGCTTCCTCCTGCTTTACCTCTCTCGCCCTCGTGATTCGCCGTCAGGCCTGGTCGGGGATCGCAACAGGCTTCCCCGTGGTCGAACTCGACCGGTGGCGCTGGGCCGCCGACCGCCCGATATCCAGCCACTACGACGGCCGGGCGAAGCGGGCGAAGGATCGCGCGAGCTCCTCATAGATCGCGCGTTTGAAGGAGACCGCGAGGGCGGGCAGCTCCGCAAGCTCGGCCCACCGCCAGGCATCGAATTCAGGATGGGGGTCGGCATCGAGGCGGATGTCAGCGTCGGTGCCAAGGAAGCGGAGAGCGAACCATTTCTGCCTTTGCCCGCGATACTGCCCACCGAGCGCTTTTCCCACCAGCTCAGGTGGCAAGTCGTAGGTCAGCCAGTCTGGGTGCTCGGCGAGGATGTCGGCCCGATCGGTGCCGATCTCCTCGGCGAGTTCGCGCAGCACCGCGACGCGGGGATCCTCCCCCTCGTCCATTCCTCCCTGCGGCAGTTGCCAGCCCCCTGGCGCCCCTTCCGCATTGGGCAGATCGGCCCGGCGACAGACGAGCACCCGTCCGTCCGGCCCGAACAGGACCGCGCCGACATTCAGGCGATAGGGGAGCAGAGACGAAGCCATTCCCCCGCGGCTCCCGGCGACGCTCAGGGTCGAGCCTGCGCCGTCGGGCGCACGACGATGGCGCTGACGGGCGCCAGCGCGATACCGCGGAACTCCAGACCCTGGACCCAAGAGGCAAGGCGCTCGAGAGTGAACTGCGAGGGGCCGGCGATGCCGAGCGCCACACCGCGCTCCCGGGCCAGACGTTCGAGTTCGGCCAGGCGCGCCTCGATCTCGGGCCGCGACATCCGTTCATCGACCACCAGATCCGCTGCCCGCGCAGGCACCGCAGTCGTTGCGCGCTCGCCGGGCCTTGCCTCGATGAACAGCAGCCCCCTCTCACGCAGCACCTCGTAGACGGGGCGCATGGCCTCGGTCGAGGCCATGAACCGCTCGCCGCGCAGCACAGCAGAGGCGGCATTGGTCACGCCGACATAGCCCGTGCCACGCCCCAGCACCCACTGCAGCCGCGCCATGTTCTCCGGCGTAGGATTGCCGGTCATCAACGCCCGCGGCCCCGGGTCGTTGAGAGGAAAGTTCGCTGGCTCCATCGGAATGCCGAGCAGCACCTCGTGCCCCGCCGCACGGGCCGCCGCCATCTGGCTTTCCAGGTTAGGCGCATGAGGCGAGAAGGCGAGGCTGATTGGCCCAGGGAGCTGTTCGATGGCCATGCGGGTGGTGGTTTCGCTCATGCCGAGGCCGATGACGAGAAGGGCAAGACGCGGCCTTCGATCGGCCTCGTCAAAGGGTCGAGCGAAAGCGCGCCAAGCCGGTAGCGTCGCCGCTGCCGCCGCGCCTAGTGCTGCCGACCCGCCATCGGCCTGATCTTTCGTCTCGACGAGCGAATCCCGCCGAGGTGCAACAGAGGTTTCCAGGCGTAAACCTGTGCCGGATCCGGCCTGATCGGCGACCACGGGTGCTGGCTCGTCAGAGCCGGATGGGCTGCCGCCAAACTCGGCCCAGAGGCCAAGCCCCGCCGCCGCCGTGAGCACCAGCCCCCAGAACGCCGCCAGCGCACGCCAGCCGCCCTTGCCTGTGTGACGCTCGGCCACCGCGCGGCCCGTTCGATTGCTTCCGGTCGTTGGTCCTCTCGCCCGTTCAGTTCGAGGCCCGGCGCATCACGGCAAGCCCGCGCACCAGTTCCACCGCACGTTGCAACTGGTAATCCCGCGCAAGGTCGCCGAGCTGGATCGGCGGCTGGCCCTCGGTGGGCCGCGGCGGCGGGCTCGATGACGCCTCGACGAAGCCCGGGGGCAGCGCGGGCGGCGGCGACGGGCCTGGCCGGGCGGCCTGAGCCTGATCGTTGCGCAGCGCGCGGTTGAGATTGGCCTCGCGATCCCGCGCCTCCGCCCGCGCCTCGCCCTCGAACAGCTCGACCAGAACGTCCGGCTCGATCCCCGTCGCCTGGATCGAGCGGCCGGAAGGCGTGTAGTACCGCGCCGTCGTCAGCCGAATGGCGCCGTTGCCGGGCAGCGGCATCACCGTCTGCACGCTGCCCTTGCCGAAGCTGCGAGTGCCGATCACCACCGCCCGGCGATGGTCCTGCAGCGCGCCGGCGACGATCTCCGAGGCCGAAGCGGACCCGCCGTTGATCAACACCACGATCGGCAGTCCCGCCGCGATGTCGCCGGGCCGTGCGTTGTAGCGCTGGGCGTCCTCTACGCGCCGGGCGCGGGTGGAGACGATTTCGCCCTGCTCGAGAAAATCGTCCGACACAGCCACCGCCTGGTCGAGCAGGCCGCCCGGGTTGTTCCGTAGATCCAGCACCAGGCCGCGAAGGCGCGTGCCCGCCTGCGAGCGGAGCTGCTGCACGGCGCGTCGCAGACCCTGATCGGTCTGCTCGTTGAACGAGGTGATGCGGACATAGCCCACATCGTCATCGATCAGCCTCGACCGCACGGACTGGATGCGGATCACGTCGCGCACGATGGTCATGTGAATGGGCTGAGGCACGCCCTCGCGCCGGATGGTCAGACGAATTTCCGTCCGCGGCGGCCCTCGCATCCGCTCCACCGCCTCATTCAGGGTAAGGCCCTGCACCGTGCGCCCGTCGATGTGGGTGATCAGGTCGCCCGGCTTCACTCCAGCGCGCGCGGCCGGGGTTTCGTCGATCGGCGAGATCACCTTGACGAAGCCGTTCTCCTGCGTGACCTCGATGCCGAGGCCGCCGAACTCGCCGCGCGTTTGCACTTGCATGTCGCGGAACGTGCGCGCGTTCATGTAGCCCGAGTGCGGATCGAGGCTCTGCAGCATGCCGTTGATGGCGGCCTCGATCACCTCGCGGTCGTTCACCGGCTCGACATATTCGGCGCGGATGCGCTCGAACACGTCGCCGAACAGGGAGAGGAGACGATAGGTCTCGGCCCGCGACCCCTCTTGCGCCTGCGCGCCGAGGCCGAGGCGGTCGCCAAGCCAAGCTCCACCCGGCCCGTTGAGGGCAGCCCCAGCCCCGAAAGCAAGGGTGGCGGCGATAAGGGCGCTGCGGAGGGTGACCTTCATGCCGGTCCGGTTCCTTGTGGCGCGGGCCTGCCTCGTGCGGCCATCAATTTAGCGAAAGTATCGTCCTGCGCCGGCGCCGATCAAGGCGCGCGGGCGTGCGGCGGCAACACGAATGCGGCAGACGGTGGCTGAGCGCCTGCGCCGGGCGGGGGGCGTAAGGGGGTGCTTCTCTCGGAACGACGGCTGGCCACGTCAAGGAGCCTGGTCCCATAGCCCGCGCGATCGATCCGTCCGATCGGCCTTTCCCCCGCAGCTTTCCCCTGCGAGTACATCCCGCGCGGCCCAGTCAAGCCGGGCTCACTCGGGCTCGATGCCGGCCGCGCGCGCAAGTTTCGTCCACTTCGCGATCTCGCTGGAGATGAAGGCGCCGAACTCGGCCGCAGTCGAGACGAAGCTCTCGAAGCCAAAGCCGGCACACTGCGCGCGCACCGCTTCCGTCTCCCAGGCTCGCGCAAACGCCGTATGGATCGAGTCGCGGATCGGCCCTGCCAGACCGGCCGGTGCCACCACCCCCGCCCAGGCGACGAAGTCGAAGCCTTCGAGCCCCTGTTCGTGGAGACTCGGCAGATCAGGCACAAGCCGGCTCCTCTCGCGGCTGGTGACGCAGAGCGGGATCAGGCGGCCTGCCTCGACCTGCGCGCGCGAGGCGGCAACGTCGACCACCATGGCATCAACCCGACCGCCGACCACGTCAATGATCGCGGGCGGTGTCGAACGGTACGGCACGTGCACCATTTCAACGCCGAGCATGCGCGCGATGGTCGCACCACCCACGATGCCCGTGGAGTTGCCGGAGGCGTAGGTGACTTGGCCCTGCCGGCGACGGACCTCCCGCACGAACTCAGGAAAGCTTCGCGCAGGAAAGTGCGCCCCAACGACGAGCCAGAAGACGTAGTTTCCAAGCCGCATGATCGGCGTGAAATCGCTCACCGGATCGTAGTCCAGGCGTTTCATCAACGCCTTGTTCGCCGCATGCGGCGTATTGGTGGTGACCATCAGCGTATGGCCATCCGCCGGCGCGCGGGCGACCGCAGCCGCGGCAGGAGCACCATTCGCCCCCGGACGGTTCTCAATGACGAGGCGCTGCGGCCAGATCGCTTCCATCGCCTTCTGCAGCGTCCTCGCCACCTGGTCAGTACCGGAACCTGCAGCGAACGGCACAACGACCTGGACAGGCCGCGAGGGCACCCACGCCTGAGCGAAGCCACGCCCGGCAAAAGGCACAGCCAAAAACCCGGCAGCGGCAAGACGCCGTGAGATACGTCCTGCCGTCACGACACCGCCGCCTCGGCCAGCCGGACACGACCGGCGTCCTCGCCGTACGGGGGCGAATAGATGACCAGCACCTTCACCGGCCGGTCACCGATCACTGTGAAGCGGTGCGGCGTGTCTGGCGGAGAAAAACACGCGTCGCCAGGACCGATTTCCTCCTCTCGCCCATCGCACTCGACCCGTGCACGCCCCTCCAGCATGAAACACACTTGCTCGATGCCCGGATGGGCGTGGCGCCGCGCCTCGCCGCCCGGATCGAGTTCGCCGATGACCATCTCGACCATGCGGGCACCGACGGTCTCCTCGCCGATCAGTCGCCGATTGCGGGTGCCCGTGTGGTTAGCCGGCTGGTAATGCGCACTCTCTCCGCCGCGGACGACGAATGGTCGCTTGACCCTATCCATCCCTCCTCCCCGATTTCGTTTTTTGCTTCGATCGGATGGTAACGGGACAAGGCCAACGTGTCGATCGCGGCAATCGCCCTCTCCGGCAGCCCGGCTGTGCAGCCGACCACGCGCAGAGGCGATCGCTGTCGAGCCATCGCGTTCGGGGGATAGACTTCCCGAACCCGGCCCCGACTGTTCATCCCCTATCCCAAGAGACTTCGCCCCGTCATCTCCGGCGGCTGAGGGAGGCCCAGCAGACCCAGCAAGGTGGGGGCGACGTCGGCCAGCCGACCGTTGCGCAGCCGTGCGCCTGCGGGCCCGTTGAACAGGATCACCGGCACCGGGTTCGTCGTATGCGCGGTGTGTGGCCCACCCGTCTCAGGGTCGCGCATGAGCTCAGCGTTGCCGTGATCGGCCGTCACCAGGAGCACACCCCCTGCCTCCTCAATCGCGGCGACGATCTCACCCAAGCCCCGATCCACCGCTTCGCAGGCGGCAATCGCTGCCGCAAGGTCGCCGGTGTGCCCAACCATGTCGGGGTTGGCGTAGTTCAGCACGATGAGGTCGAACCGTCCTGACCGGATTGCCGCCACCGCAGCCGCCGTCACCTCCGGTGCACTCATCTCCGGCTTGAGGTCGTATGTCGCAACCTTCGGCGAGGGGATGAGCACCCGCTCCTCGCCTGGAAACACCGCCTCCCTCCCGCCGTTGAGGAACCAGGTGACGTGCGGATACTTCTCGGTCTCGGCAAGGCGAAGCTGGCTGCGGCCCGCCGCGGCCACCACCTCGCCAAGGACGTTGATGAGCGGTTCGGGCGGAAACAGCGCCGCCATGAAGCGATCGAGTGCCTCCGAATAGGGAGTCATGCCCACCGCGGCGGCGAAGCGCGGCAGGCGCGGGCGAGGGAAAGCATCGAATGCGGGGTCGAGTAGGGCGCCAAGGATTTGCCGCACGCGATCGGCACGGAAGTTGAACGAGAGGATGGCGTCGCCGTCCTGCATCCCGGCGTAGTCACCGATCACCGTCGGCAGGATGAACTCGTCCGACAGCTCCCGTTCATAGGCCGCCCGGATCGCCGCCGCTGCGCTCTCCGCCCGCTCGCCTTCGGCCTGCACCATTGCCGCCCAAGCGCGCTCCACCCGATCCCAACGACGGTCGCGATCCATCGCGTAATAGCGCCCCGAGAGGGTGGCGATGCGCGCACCTGCGGGGAGAGCGCTTTCGAACCGGGACAGGAACGACGCCGCCGACCGGGGCGGTGTATCCCGCCCGTCCGTCCAGGCATGCACCGCGACCGCGACCCGCTCCCCCGCCAGTATGCGCGCCAACGCCACGGCATGGTCCTGGTGGCTGTGTACGCCGCCGGGCGAAACGAGCCCCATCAGATGCACCACCCCGCGCGTGGCACTTACGCGCGCGATGAGGTCCCGCAAGGCCGGCCGCTGGGCGATCGAGCCATCCGCCACCGCAGCGTCGATGCGCGGCAGATCCTGCAGCACCACGCGCCCTGCGCCGAGGTTCAGGTGGCCCACTTCGGAGTTGCCCATCTGCCCCTCGGGCAGGCCGACATCCGCCCCCGAGGTGCGCAACACAGCGTGCGGGCAAGCCTGCCACAGCCGGTCGAAAGTCGGCGTGCGCGCGAGGCGGACGGCGTTCGCCTTCTCCTCCTCGCGACAACCCCAGCCGTCGAGCACGACCAGCATGACGGGGCGATGGGTCATCGGCTGCGACCTAGCCCGGCTCGAGGGAGACGGCAAGCGCGTGCATGCGCGTGCCGCTCCGCGCTCAGCGTCGCGCCGCGGTGAGGGCGGCGCGCAAGGAGGCGACCTCCTCGCGCAGCGCCCGCACCTCCTTCAGGATGGTCAGCGCATCGCCGTGCAGTTCGGCGCGCATCTCCGTCTGCGCTTCGAGCCGCGCCTGGCTGTCCTGCTCGCGCGCCTTGCGCAGCGTCTGAATGCTCTCGACGATGATGCCGATGAAGAGGTTGAGCACGACGAAGGTCGCCACCAGCACGAAGGGCACGAAGAAGGCCCAGGCCTGCGGGTGCTCCTCCATCACCGGCCGCGCGACCCCGGTCGACCAGGATTCGAGCGTCATCACCTGGAAGAGGGTGAACATGCTCTCGCCGATGGTGCCGAAAAGCTCGGGGTGGGTGTCGCCGTACAGCTTGGTCGCGATCACGGCAGCGACGTAGTAGAGGATGAGCAGCAGCATCGCGATTGCACCGATACCGGGGATCGCGTGCAGCATCGCCTCCACCACGATGCGCAGCCGGGGCAGCATCGAGATGAGCCTCAGCACGCGCAGCACACGCAACGCCCGCAGCACGGCAAGCGGGCCGGTCGCCGGCATCCAGGCGATGGCGACGACGAGGAAATCGAACACGCCCCAAGGGTCGCGGAAGAAGCGGCCGCGAAACGCGTAGATTCGCACCGCGATTTCCGCCGTGAACACGCAGAGCAGCGCGAAGTCGAGGCCGGTGAGCCACGCGCCCCAGCGGCTCATGACCGAGGGCGCGGTCTCAAGCCCCAGGATCACGGCGTTGAGCACGATCAGCGCCATGATCGCGTTCTGCACGGCGGGGCGAAGGATGAAGCGGGCGGCGGCGGCGCGGAGAGATGAACCGCTTTCGTCCTCCGCGGTGAGGACTTCCTGCATGTGACGACCCCGAAGCTCGGATGACGGATCGGGGCGGGAGATGGCCCAGGCCTGCGGCGAAAGGAAGGAGGGGCGCGATCAGGGCCGGCCGGCGCGGTGGTAAGGGTGGCCAGAGAGGAGGCTCGCTGCGCGGTAGAGCTGTTCGGCGAGCATGGCGCGCACGAGCAGGTGCGGCCAGGTGGCGCGCCCGAAGGCCAATACCCAGGCCGCACGGTCGAGCACGGCGCGATCGAGCCCCTCCGCGCCGCCGATGGCGAAGAAGGCCCCTTGGCCGGCTTCGGCAAGGCGGGCAAGTCGGGCGGCAAAGGCCTCACTGGCGAGGTCCTCGCCGCCGAGGTCGAGAGCGATGAGGTCGACGTCGGCGGGAACGGCCCGCAGCATCGCCTCAGCCTCACGGCGGCGGATCTCCGCCGCGCTTCCACGCGCCTCCGCGATCTCGACCAGCCGCGGGGCGGGTCTGAGCCGGGCGGCATAGCGGTCGAACAGAGCCTGCTCCGCGGTCGCCCTGCCGCGCCCGACCGCCAGCACGACAATGCGCGGGATCACGCCCTGCGCACGTCGCCTGGGGGGATCTCCTCGCCTGGCAGGCTCACCCCCCACATCTTCTCGAGCGCGTAATGGGCACGGATCTCGGGGCGGAAGAGGTGGATCACGACGTCGCCCGCATCCAGCAGCACCCAATCTGACCCGGCAAGCCCCTCCGCCCGCACGCCAAGCCCCTCTGCCTCGAGGAGATCGAGCAGATGCTCCGCCATCGCCTTCAGCTGCCGCCCCGACAGCCCCGAGGCGATCACCATCCGGTCGGCGAAGGCGGCCTTGCCGACGATGTCGAGCACGACGACCTCCTCCGCCTTGTCGTCCTCGAGGCGGGCGACGATGCGCTTGACCAGCGCATCGAGCGCCGCCTCCGGCAGAGCGACCGCGCGACGGCGACGGGGTCGCGACAACCCTGTCCTGCGTTCGCGAATGGCGGTGGCCGAGGCGGGATGCTCGCGCATCGGCAAAACCGTCCAGGCCGGCGGCGCGGCGCTTCGCAGAGCACCTGCCCGCACGGGTGCAATGAAACGGGAACGGAACAGACGAGCCGCGCGCGACACGAGGGCAGCACGGGTGAAGCCAGGGCGCGGAAACACCGCGACGGGGACGAGGCGGAAGATGCGGCGCCAGCACTGCCAGCGCGGGATCTGGATCAGGTTGTCCGCGCCCATCAGCCACACGAACCGCGCGCGGGGAAAACGCACCCGCAGCCGGCGGAGGGTGTCGAACGTGTAGCGGGTGCCGAGACGGGCCTCGAGGTCGGTGGCGAGGATGCGCGCGTTGCCCGCGGCGACCTCGCGCGCTGAGGCAAGCCGGCGGTGGAATCGCGCCATGCCGCGCGCTGGCTTCAGCGGATTGCCGGGCGAGACGAGCAGCCAGATCGAATCGAGGCCGAGACGTTTCAACGCCGTCTCGGCGATCGCGCGGTGCCCCTCGTGCGCCGGGTTGAAAGAACCGCCAAGAAGGCCGATGCGCACGCGCCGCCTGTCCCCCCACGTCCCTGGTGCTCCCGGCTTGGCGGGCAAGGCGGGCTGGCGCGGACGGCCGCGGCGGGGCGCGGTCATGCCCTGACCTGGCCCGTGCCGATCACGTGATAGCGAAAGGTGACGAGCTGGTCGGGGCCGATCGGCCCGCGGGCGTGGACCCGGCCCGTGGCGATGCCGATCTCGCCACCGAAGCCGAACTCGCCGCCATCGGCGAATTGGGTTGAGGCGTTGGCAATCACGATGGCGCTGTCGATCCCGTTCAGGAATGTTTCGATCGCTCCTGGATCCTCAGCCACGATCGCGTCCGTGTGCTCGGAGCCAAAGCGGCGGATGTGGGCGATCGCACCTTCCACCCCGTCGACGATCGCGACGTTGAGGACCGAATCGAGCCACTCCGTGGCGAAGTCCTGCTCTGTCGCCGCCGGCAGGTCAGGGCGCAGCGCGCGTGTCCGCGGGCAGACGCGGAAGGCGCAGCCTGCAGCCCCAAGATCATCGAGGATGGGATTGAGGTGCGTGGCGGCACAGGCGGCATCGACGAGCAGCGTTTCGGTCGCGCCACAAATGCCGGTGCGCCGCATCTTCGCATTCACGACGATCGCGCGCGCCTTGGCGAGATCGGCGGAGGCATGGACGAAACTGTGGCAGAGCCCCTCAGCGTGGGCGAGCACCGGCACCCGCGCCTCGGCCTGCACGCGGCTGACCAGCGACTTCCCGCCGCGGGGGATGATCAGGTCGATGAGGCCCACGCCGCCGAGCATGGCGGCGACGAAGCCCCTGTCCGCCGTCGGTGCGACCTGTACGGCGGCCTCCGCCACCCCGGCCTCGGCAAGCCCAGCGACGAAGGCGGCGTGGATGGCGCGAACGCTGCCAAGGCTTTCCGACCCACCACGCAGGATGATGGCGTTGCCGGATTTCAGCGCGATCGCTGCCGCGTCGGCCGCCACGTTCGGGCGGCTTTCAAAGATCATCCCGATCACACCGAGCGGTTGCGCCACACGGCGGATGCGCAATCCGTTGGGCCGAGTCCATTCGGCGAGCACGCGCCCCACCGGGTCGGGCAAGGCGGCGACCGTCTCGATCCCGGCCGCCATCGCCTCGATCCGGTCTGGATTGAGCGCGAGCCGGTCGCGGAAAGCGCTCCCTTGCCCAGCCTCGCGCGCTGCTGCGAGATCGGCCGCGTTCGCTGCCAGGATGGCGGGCGCGGCATGACGGATCGCGCGCGCCGCCGCCCGCAGCGCTGTGGCCCGGGTTTCGGCGGGCAGGCGAGCAACGACGCGCGCGGCCTCACGCGCCGCAGCAGCGAGGGAAGCGAAGTCACCACTGGCATCGGCCTGTGGCCCGACGTCGGAGGCGAGGTTGACCAGAACAGCCATCGCCCAACCCTAACGCAGCCTCGCCGCGAACGAAACGCTTGCCGGAAGCAAGATCCGACCATTGAAGTTTGCGCAAATCTGCCCCACGGTAGTGGTATGACGCGCCACAGAGCGCGGCTGGGAGCCTAATGCACGGCAGTGAGGCACGAACGAACTGGGGACGAGGGTTCCATGCACACTGCTCTGCGCGCTGGCGCTCTGGCCTCGGCACGCATCATCCCAGCCGCCGATGCGGCAGCACAGCAATCGCCGACGCTGGACGCGATCCGGGCCCGCGGCCAAGTCGTCTGCGGCGTCACGACCGGCGTCGCCGGCTTCTCCAACCCGGACAGCCAGGGGGTCTGGCGCGGGCTCGACGCCGACGGCTGCCGCACGGTCGCCGCCGCCATTTTCAGCGACGCCAACCGCGTGCGCTTCGCGCCGACGACGAGCCAGAACCGCTTTCCGGCGCTACACTCGGGCGAGGTCGATCTCCTCTACCGCACCACCACCTGGACGCTCGGACGCGAAGCCTCGCTCGGGTTCCAGTTCGCCGGCATCAACGTCTACGACGCCCAGGCCTTCAGAGTGAAACGCGCGCTCGGCGTCAGCTCGGCGAAGGAGCTCGACGGCGCGACCGTGTGCGTGCAGCCGAGCACCACGACGGAGCTCAACCTCGCCGACTACTTCCGCACCAACCGGATGAGCTTCCGTCCGGTAGTGATCGAGAGCCTCGAGGAGATCCGCGCCGCCTTCATCTCGGGCCGCTGCGACGTGTACACCTCCGACGCTTCGGCTCTCGCCTCCTTCCGTTTCACCCAGGGGCCGAGCGCCGAGCAATACGTGATGCTGCCCGAGATCAGCTCGAAGGAGCCGCTCGGCCCCGTCGTGCGCAAGGGCGATCAGCGCTTCTTCGACATCGTGCGCT
>CALBEG010000265.1 GCA_937927455.1 uncultured Elioraea sp.
TCTCTCGCCAAAGCCCGCCTCGTGCGCGCGTTGCGCAACGGCGAGGGCGGAGCGAAGGTCGGTGCGCCAGACGTTCCGCCCATCGACAAGGCCCAAGGAAAGCCAGCGATTCTTCGGCCAGGCGGCGAGAACGTCGTCGAGTTGATCGGGGGCGCGGACGAGATCGACGTGCAGCCCCGCAACCGGCAAGGCGCAGGCGGTGGCGAGAGTGTCGCGCAGCCCTTCGAAATAGGTGGCGATCAGCAGTTTAAGCCCTGGTGCGGCCTCGGCCAGCTGGCGATAGGCGAGCGCAAAGGCCTCGTGCGCGCCGGGCGGAAGGTCGGTCACCAAAGCGGGTTCGTCGACCTGAACCCACACGGCACCCGCTCCAGCAAGGTTGCGCAGCACCTCGCCATAGATCGGTAGAAGCGCAGGAAGCAGTGCGAGAGGATCACCACCATCTTCCCGTTTGGAGAGAAGAAGGAAGGTAATGGGGCCGAGCAGGACGGGGCGGGTCTGCACGCCTTCGGCCCGCGCCTCCGCATACGCCTCGGTCCAGCGGTCATGGGTCAGGACAAAGCGCGTTTCAGCGGACAGCCGAGGCACCAGGTAGTGGTAGTTGGTGTCGAACCACTTCGTCATCTCGAGAGCGGGGGCAGGTTCGGGCCCGAAACGGCCGGCCGGCGCGCCGCGGGCAAGCGCGAACAGGGTTGCCAGCGGAACAGGGCCATCACCGGACCAGCCATAGCCCGCTGGTACGGCACCAAGGCTGCAAGCCGTCTCGAGAACGTGGTCGTAGAGCGCGAACTCGGCGGAAGGGATGTGCGAGATGCCTCTTCCCCGCTGCACGGCGCGGGCGGCGACACGCAAGGCATGCGCATCGGCGAGGAGTTCGTTCTCGCTTTTCTTGCCGGACCAGAACGATTCCAGGGCCAACTTGAGTTCGCGCTTCGGGCCGATCCGAGGCCAGCCGAGATTGGCGGCGATGGTCATCGCAAACAGTCTCCTCATCCCGGTACACCCAGCCCGGGCAGGTGGGTTGCGCGCTCCCGGGCAAGCCCTGGGCTGCACGGTGCCGGCAGGTCTCCTGGCTTGCGGGTCGAGACGAAGGACTTGGCCTTCCTCCCGCTGCCGGCCCTGCCTTCCCGCGGCCTTCCCCGCAGTGGCGCGCCGCTTACACGGACGCACGGACCGGCGGCCAACCCGCCGACAGTTGCTGGGGCAGCCGCCGACTAGCCGGCCGCGCTGCCTTGGGGGAGCTCTCTTGCCACCCTCGACCGTCGCGGACCGCCGCACGGCGTTCCCTCTTTCGCCCGCTCGCGCGGGACCGGCACGAGATGGCACTTGGCGAAGGCTTTGCCTCCGGTCAAGCACGCGCCGTTGACGGCGCCCACCTGGCCGCCTAGCTCACCGGCTGTGCGGCGCTCCTGCCGCGCCTCGCTCAGCGTCAGCCCATCGACCCAGACCGTAACCGAACCGACACGGGGAGCAACCGATCATGGCCTTCACCCTGCCGCCTCTGCCCTATGCGCACTCGGCGCTTGCCGCCTTTGGCATGTGCCAAGAGACGCTCGAGCTGCATCACGGCAAGCACCACCAAGCCTACGTCACCGCGCTCAATGGCTTCGTCGAGAAAATGCCCGAGCTGCAGGGCAAGACGCTGGAAGAGATCGTGACGATGTCCTTCGGCAAGCCGGACATGGCGGGTGTGTTCAACAACGCAGGCCAGCACTGGAACCACGCCCTCTTTTGGCAGTGCATGAAGCCCAATGGCGGCGGTTTGATGCCGGAGCGGCTCGAGAAGAAAATCGCCGAGGATTTCGGCTCCATCGACGCGTTCAAGGAAGCGTTCAAACAGGCCGGTGTGACCCAGTTCGGCTCCGGCTGGTGCTGGCTCGTGGTGGGTAAGGACGGCAAGCTCGCCTGCACCAAGACGCCGAACGGCTCCAACCCGCTTGCTGAGGGCCAGGGCACGGCCATCCTCGGCTGCGACGTCTGGGAGCACTCGTACTATCTCGATTTCCGCAACCGCCGCCCCGACTACCTGACCAACTTCGTCGACCGCCTGGTGAACTGGGAGTTCGTCGACAGCCTGCTTGCGAAGGCCTAACCGATCGTTTCGTGTGCGAACGGAGGGTGGTCTCTCCCTGTGTGCGGCGCGCGCTCACAGGCCGGCGCGGGCGTTGTCGATGCGTCGCCGCATCTCGCGGATCACCGTCCCGAGGCCGAGGAAGATCGCTTCACCGATCATGAAATGCCCGATCGAGACCTCCTCGACCTCGGGCAGCGCAACGACCGGCCCCACAGTGTCGAAGCCAAGCCCGTGGCCGGCATGCACGGCGAGCCCGATCGCCGCCGCATGACGCGCGGCGGCGGCGAGTCTCTTGAGCTCCGCCTCGCGCGCCCGTCCGGTCAGATCGCAGTAGCGGCCCGTGTGCAGTTCGACCACTGGCGCGCCCGCCGCGCGCGCGGCGTCGAGCTGGGCCGGGTCGGGCTCGACGAAAAGGGCGACCCGGATGCCACACTCGCTCAGTGCAGCGACGGCCTCTGCCACGTGCGCGTGGTTGGCGATCACATCGAGCCCGCCTTCGGTAGTGCGCTCCTCGCGCCGCTCCGGCACCAAACAGGCCGAATGGGGAGCGATCCGGCGCGCAATCGCGATCATCTCCGCAGTCGCCGCCATCTCGAAGTTGAGCGGCAGCGCGATCTCCTCCTTCAGCCTCGCCATGTCCTCGTCGCGCACGTGGCGTCGGTCCTCGCGCAGATGCGCGGTGATCTGATCCGCCCCCGCCTCGCGCGCGATCCGCGCCGCGCGCACCGGGTCGGGGTGGTCGCCGCCGCGCGCGTTGCGAAGCGTGGCGACGTGGTCGATGTTGACGCCAAGGCGCACGCGGTTCGTCATCCGCCCCTCAGCGCGGCTGGCAGCACGGCGATCTGCGGTCCCGCTGCACGGGCGGGCAGGGCACGGAGCCGTAGGAGCAGAACACGCAGCAATCACGCGGCTTCGGCGTCAGCCGCGCCCTGCAAGCGGGGCAGTCGTACACGACAAGGCAGTGGTCCTCGGGCATCGTTTCCTCGCTGCGCTGGCCACAGCGCGGGCAGAGAAGACTGCACTGGAGCACGATCTCCATCTGCTGGTCCTTCGCGGCCGGCACGGGCCGATCAGGCCCGGGCGCGCTCCACACTGCGGATGTGCGGGCTGGCGCGCAAGGCGGCGATGATGTCGCCCAGGTGGGAGAGGTCGCGCACCTCGAGATCGACCAGCATCTCGAAGAACTCCGGGCTGCGGCCGACGATCTTGAGGTTGGAGATGTTGCCCTCGCGCTTGGCGATCACGGTGGTGAGGGTGGAGAGCGCGCCCGGCTGGTTGGCGGTGACGACGGCGAGCCGGCCGGTGTGCTTGGCCTCGGTGAGCGTCTCGATGTCCCAGGAGACGTCGATGAAGCGCTCGGGGGTGGCGGCAAAGCTCTCCAGGGTGGGACAGTCGGCGGTGTGGATGGTCACGCCCTTGCCGGTGGTGATGATGCCGACGATGCGATCACCGGGCAGAGGGTGGCAGCAGCCCGCGTAGTGCACGGCCATGCCCGAGACGAGGCCGCTGATCGGGACGGCGCGGCGCCCCTCCTCCCCGCGCCCGGACGGCTGCGGCCGGGCCGAACGCGGTGTCATCACCGGCAGAAGCGGGGCGGCGCGCGGACGCGGGCGAAGCTCAGGATGAGCGGCGAACACAACCTCGCGTGGCCCGATCGCGCCCGAGCCCACTGCGGCGTAGAGATCCTCGAGCGAGGCCTGCTTCAAAGCCTTCAGCACGCCTTCCAGCACCTTCTCCCCACCCTCTACCCCCTCCTGGCGGAAGGCCTTGACCAGCATCGCCCGTCCCTGTTCGATGCTACGCGCTTTCGCTTGCGCGTGGATGAAGCGGCGGATGCGCGCTCGTGCTTTGCCGGTGACGACAAAGCGCTCCCATTCCGGGTTTGGCGTATGCCCGCGCGCGGTGATGATTTCGACCTGATCGCCGTTGGCGAGCTCGGTGCGCAAAGGCATGATTCGGCCGTTAATTTTCGCCCCCACACAGGTGTCACCCACCTCGGAGTGCACCGCGTAGGCGAAATCAACCGGGGTGGCACCGCGCGGCAGCGTGATCAGGTCGCCCTTGGGGGTGAAGCAGAAGACCTGATCGCGGAACATTTCGAGCTTGGTGTGTTCCAGGAACTCCTCCGGCCCCGAAGCCTGGTCGAGGATCTCGAGCAGAGAGCGGAGCCAGCGATACTGGTGCGGATCGGGGGCGGGAATTGAGCCCTCGTCCTTGTAGTGCCAGTGCGCCGCAACACCGTATTCGGCGATTTCGTGCATCTCGCGGGTGCGGATCTGCACCTCGATCTTTTGCCCCTCGGGCAGCATCACCCCGGTGTGCAGGGAGCGATACCCGTTCGGTTTCGGTGTCGAGATGTAGTCCTTGAACCGGCCGGGCACGACCCGGTAGGCGGAGTGGACGACGCCCAGGGCGCGGTAGCACTCGTCGATGCCGCCGACAATGACGCGGAAGGCCATGATGTCGGAGAGCTGCTCGAAGGCGACGTTTCGCCGGTGCATCTTTAACCAGATCGAGTAGGGGCTCTTCTCCCGCCCCGTCACCTCGGCGGCGATGCCGGCCTCCGTCATCAGCCTGCGCAGCTCCTCGGTCACGCGCTCGATCAGGTCGGCCCCCTCGCCACGCAGGAAGGCGATGCGGTTCATGATCGAGGCGTAGGCGTCGGGCTGCAGCTCGCGGAAGGCGAGCGTCTCGAGTTCGGTCTTGATCTGGTCCATGCCGATGCGCTCGGCCAAAGGCGCGTAGATCTCGAGCGTCTCGGCCGCGATCCGGCGGCGCCGGGTCTCGTCGCGCACGAAGCGCAGTGTGCGCATGTTGTGCAGCCGATCAGCGAGCTTGACGAGCAGGACCCGGATGTCCTCGCTCATCGCTAGCACGAGCTTGCGGAAGTTCTCGGCCTGCTTGGAGCGTTCGGAGGTGAGTTCGAGCCGGTTGAGCTTGGTGACACCATCGACGAGGCGGGCGACGTCGCGGCCGAAGCCCCTCTCGACGTCAGCGAGCGTGGTGCCCGTATCCTCGACGACGTCGTGCAGCAGGGCGGTAACGATGGAATTGGTGTCGACCCGGAAGTCTGTGAGGATGGTGGCGACCTCGACCGGGTGGGTGATGTAGGGGTCGCCGTTATCGCGCGTCTGGCCGGAGTGGGCGGCGGAGGCGAAGTCGACCGCGCGATGGATGAGGGAGAGGTCGGCGCGCGGGTCGTAGGAGCGGACGCGCTCGATCAAGCCTGCTGCGAAGCCGATGGCCCCGTCCGGCATCGCCCGTTCACGCCTTGCGGGCGGGGTCGCCCTCGCCGTGGCATCGCCCGCCTCTCATCAGCTCGCTCAGCCGCCCAGTTCGCGGGCGATCGCGGCCTCGATATCCTCCTCGGACGCACCTTGCTCCTCCGCCGCCTGCTCCTCGGGCGAAATGTCGAGGCCGGCGAAGATGTTGCTCTCCGTCGGCAGGAGGTCCTGCACCTCCTCGGAGACGGGCTCGGGTTCCGGCAGACGCTGCAGGCTTTTGATCAGGTCGTTGCGCAGCGCCTGGAGGTCGATCGTACCCTCCGCGATCTCCCGCAGCGCAACCACTGGGTTTTTGTCGTTGTCGCGATCGACCGTCGGCGCCTCGCCACGGTGCAAATTGCGCGCCCTTTGCGCGGCGAGCATCACGAGCTCGAACCGGTTCGGCACTTTGAGGATGCAGTCTTCAACCGTCACGCGCGCCATGCGCCGCCCTCTTGTCGCGTTCGATGAACCTTATGTAGTAGGCGGCCTAATGATGTCAGGCAAGTGGTCCGCGGCTCTGTGATCGATCTGTCGTCGCGCGGAGGACGTCTGCAGCGCACAACCCGGACCCGATGTCATTTCATTGTCAAAGGGTTTGCGTCGGGATCGGACGGGGTTAGGCTTCGCCTCCTCGCAACCGGGACTCGGTCCGACAGGTCTTCATCGAAGGGAGCATCAGCGGATGTTCGAAAAATCAGAACGCCTTGCCGTCTTCATCGACGGAGCGAACCTTTATGCAGCGTCGCGCTCCCTTGGTTTCGACGTTGACTATAAATCGCTGCTTGCGTTCTTTCGTCTCCGTTCCTATGTGGTCCGGATATTCTACTATACAGCTGTGCTCGAGACCGAAGACTATACACCGCTCAAGCCTTTGGTGGACTGGCTGGGCTACAACGGTTACACAGTCGTCACCAAGCCGGCGAAGGAGTTCACCGATGCGACTGGCCGCCGGCGCGTCAAAGGCAACATGGACATCGAACTCGCCATCGACATGCTGGAGATGGCACCGCACGTGAACCACATCGTGCTGTTCTCCGGCGATGGCGACTTCCGCCGCCTGATCGAGGCAGTGCAGCGCAAAGGCGTGCGCGTCTCCGTCATTAGCACCATCAAGACCCAACCCGTTCTGATCGCGGACGAACTGCGCCGGCAGGCCGATCAATTCATCGAACTGGCCGACATCATGGGCGAGTTCACACGACGCACGGTGCCCCCGCGGGAACCAGGCGGATCCCGGGAGACCCCGCCTTCCCGTGACACTGAACGGCCAGCCACCCCGGCGCGACCCTTCGTCGTTGAGACCGTTGGCGCACCGCGGCCGGCGGTCGCCGCCGTCACCACCACCGATGCAGCCGCGAAGCCAAACGAGGAGCACGGCGGCAGCCAGTGACCCTGCCGGAAGCCCCCGCGCGTGAGTGTCCGCTCTGCCCTCGCCTCGTCGCCTTTCGGGTCGAAAATCGCACGCGCGAGCCCCTTTGGCACAACGCGCCCGTTCCGTCGTTCGGGCCGCTCGAGGCTCCCCTGCTCGTGGTGGGCCTCGCCCCCGGCCTGCGCGGGGCGAACCGAACGGGGCGGCCATTCACCGGCGATTACGCAGGAGACCTGCTCTACCGCACGCTGCTGCGCTTTGGGCTGGCTCGCGGAATCTATGCCGCACGGCCTGACGACGGGCTCGAACTGACCAAAGCGCGGATTTGCAACGCGGTGCGCTGCGTCCCGCCCGAGAACAGGCCCAACCCCGCCGAAATCGCCGCCTGCAATTCGTTCCTTGCCGCCGAACTCGCCGCCATGCCGCGG
>CALBEG010000266.1 GCA_937927455.1 uncultured Elioraea sp.
AACAGTTAAAATGGTTTTGGGGCAACAATCAGAACCAGTTTCAGCCGAGTTCGTGACACCGGACCTGCGGGAACTTTGCCGACACAAATCCGCAAACGCGGGAGGGCGTGGCAGGATCGCCGGCGGCGGCCCCGCGCCGGCCCTCAGGCTGCGCCGCCGCGTAGCGAACCCGTGCATTGACGCTCCCGAGGCAGCGCGACTAAGCAGGCCTCTGGACGTGCCACCCGGCCCGAAGCCCGCATGGCCTCCGTCGAGGCCGCCGCGAGGTGATCGCCATCGCCGGCCAGACGGCGGATGAGACCGCACGCAACCCGAGGACGCCTGATCGCATGTTCGCCCGTCTCGCCCGCGCCATCCTCGGCACCCAGAACGACCGCGCGTTGAAGGCCTATCGCAAGCGCATTCCCGCCATCAACACGCTGGAACCGAAGATGGCGGCGCTGAGCGATGCCGAACTCGCCGCGCAAACGGTCCGCTTCCGCGAGCGTCTCGAAAAGGGCGAGACGGTCGACGACCTGCTGCCCGAGGCCTTCGCCACCGTGCGCGAGGCAGCGAAGCGCACGCTGGGCCAGCGCCATTTCGACGTGCAGCTGATCGGCGGCATGGTGCTGCACGAAGGCAAGATCGCCGAGATGAAGACAGGCGAAGGCAAGACCCTGGTCGCCACCCTGCCCGCCTACCTCAACGCGCTCAGCGGCAAGGGCGTGCATGTGGTCACCGTCAACGACTACCTCGCCCGCCGCGACGCCGAATGGATGGGGCAGATCTATCGCTTCCTCGGTCTTTCCGTCGGCGTCATCGTGCACGGGCTGACCGACGAGGAACGCCGCGCGGCTTACGCCTGCGACATCACCTATGGCACCAACAACGAGTTCGGGTTCGACTACCTGCGCGACAATATGAAGTACCGCTTCGAGGACATGGTGCAGCGGGACTTCCACTACGCGATCGTGGACGAGGTCGACTCGATCCTGATCGACGAGGCGCGCACGCCCTTGATCATCTCCGGCCCGGCCGACGACTCGTCCGAACTCTACCGGCAGGTCGATTCGGTGGTGCGCGACCTCGTGCGCGATGCGGCCACCTACGAGAAGGACGAGAAGTTCCGCACGGTGACGCTCACGGAGGAAGGCACGGAACGCGCCGAGCGCATGCTGCGTGAGGCCGGCATCCTGCGCGAGGGCAATCTCTACGACGCCGCCAACATCACCATCGTGCACCACCTCAACCAATCATTGCGTGCGCACACGCTGTTCCGCCGCGACGTCGATTACGTCGTCCGCCGCGACCCCCGCGACGGCATCGACAAGATCGTGCTGATCGACGAGTTCACCGGGCGGATGATGGAAGGCAGACGTTACTCGGACGGGCTGCATCAGGCGCTGGAGGCGAAGGAAGGCGTGCCTGTCCAGCCCGAGAACCAGACCCTCGCCTCCATCACCTTCCAGAACTACTTCCGCCTCTATCCCAAACTCGCCGGCATGACGGGCACGGCGGCGACCGAGGCCGATGAGTTTCTCGAGATCTACAACCTCCCCGTGGTCGAGATCCCAACCAACGTGCCCGTGCAGCGCCAGGACCGCGACGACGAGGTCTACAAGACCGCGCGCGAGAAGTACGAGGCGGTGATCACGCTGATCGAGCAGTGCAGGGCGAGGAACCAGCCCGTGCTGATGGGTACCACGTCGATCGAGAAGAGCGAGCATGTGAGCGCACTGCTGCAGAAGCGGAACATTCCGCATCGTGTGCTGAATGCGCGCTTCCACGAACAGGAGGCCTACATCATCGCCCAGGCAGGCGCACCCGGTGCGGTGACGGTGGCAACGAATATGGCCGGCCGAGGCACCGACATCCAGTTGGGCGGCAATGCCGACATGCGCATCCGGCTCGAACTCGCTGACATGCCGGACGGGCCGGAGAAGGAGGCCCGCGCGACCGCGATCCGCGAGGAGGTGGCGCGCAACCGCGAGATCGTCAAACAGGCTGGCGGCCTTTACGTTGTTGGAACAGAACGACACGAGAGCCGACGCATCGACAACCAGCTGCGCGGTCGGTCGGGCCGCCAGGGCGATCCGGGCGAGTCGAAATTCTTCCTCTCGCTCGAAGACGATCTGATGCGCATCTTCGGCTCAGACCGAATGGGCGGCATGCTCGAGCGGCTGGGCCTGAAGGAAGGCGAGGCGATCGTCCATCCCTGGATCAACAAGGCGCTCGAGAAGGCGCAGAAGAAGGTCGAAGCGCGCAACTTCGATATGCGCAAAAACCTTCTCAAGTACGACAACGTGATGAACGACCAGCGCCGCGAGGTCTATGCGCAGCGGCGCGAGTTCATGAAGGCGAACGACGTCTCCGCCACCATCGTCGAGATGCGCCACGAACTTATCGAGGACATCGTCGCCAGGCGCATCCCCGAGAACGCCATGCCCGAACAGTGGGACGCCGCCGGGCTGAAGGCCGATGTGCAGCGCCTCTTCAACCTCGATTTGCCGGTCGAGGAATGGGCCAAGGAAGAGGGCATCGACGAGGCCGACATTCGCGACCGCATCGTCAAGGCGGGCGATACGCTGATGGCGCGCAAGACGGCAGAGTTCGGCCCCGACCTGATGCGCCAGATCGAGAAGTCGGTGCTGCTGCAGATGCTCGATCAGGTGTGGAAGGAACACCTCTTGCTGCTCGATCACCTGCGGCAGGGCATCGGGCTGCGTGCCTACGGCCAGCGCGACCCCCTGAACGAGTACAAGCAGGAAGCCTTTGCGCTGTTCAATCAGATGCTCGCGCAGCTGCGCGAGCGCGTGACGGCCCTGCTCGCGCGGGTCGAACTCGCGCCTCCTGCCCCGCCGCCCGAACCCATCCTGTTTTCGCGCGGAGTGCACGAAACGCGGCTTGATCCGGGCGAGGCTGGCGCGCTTGAGCCGGCTGAGGGCAATGGCGGCACAGCGGTGCTCACGCGTCCTGCCCGCGCGCGGCAGGCGCGGGTGGATCCCGCCGACCCTTCGACTTGGCACGCCACGCCGCGCAACGCGCCCTGCCCGTGCGGGTCGGGCAAGAAGTACAAGCACTGCCACGGCCGGGTGTGACAGGCAGCGAAACGACACTTCGAGCCGGGGATACGGCGGGCCGAAGGGCAGGTTTGCCGCCGGAAGCGTCCGGTCAGCGCGTCGAACTCGCTTCCGTCCCCCTGTCCTTGTCCCGCTCAACGCACCTTGTCGACGGGGGCGAGGCCGCAGGACCCTGATCGGGGGCGGCCGAGGTGAAGTGAACGACGAGGCTCCGCTCAGGCTGCCGATGCGGTGCGCCGAGCAGTGTGGCGGCCAGCGCCTCTGCGAGCGGGCGATGGGTGAGGGGCATGGCGAACTCCGCTGACACGCCCTGGTTGTGCCCGCGAAGGATTGACCGCCGATGAAGGCGCGATGACGAGACGCTGACATCGGCGCCAGACTGTGTCCGCGAGCGCGACTTCATCATCTCGAAACAAAAATGCAATCAGACTGTCGCACTGGTTGGCTAAAGAGGCTGCCCGCCAAAGGAGTTGCCTCCATGCTTCGCCGTGCACTGCTGGCCGCCCCCGCCGGTTTCGCCGCCGCCGCTGCCTTTCGCGCGCCCGGTTTCGCGCAAGCCAATCGCGCCGTCTGCTACAACTGCCCACCCGAGTGGGCGGACTGGGCCTCGGCCTTGCGCGCGATTCGCGACCGGCTCGGCATCGTTATGCCGCACGACAACAAGAACTCCGGGCAGACCCTGGCCGCATTAATCGCGGAAAAGGCAAAGCCAGTGGCCGACGTCGCCTATTTCGGCGGCAATTTCGGCCCGCGTGCTGTCGAGGCCGGAGTGCTCGCTCCCTATTTTCCAAAGCTCATCGAGGAGGTGCCAGAGGGGATGAAGGACCCGCGCGGGTTTTGGTTCGCCATCCACTCCGGCACCTTGGGGCTGTTCGTGAACACTGAAGCGCTCGGGCGGAACGTTCCGGTACCAACCGGCTGGCAGGATCTGCTCAACCCCCTCTATCGCGGCAAGGTGGGCTACCTGAACCCCGTGTCCGCTGCTGTCGGTCAAGTCGGGCTGTTCGCGGTGAACCTCGCGCTTGGCGGCTCGTACGACGACTTCAGCCCAGGACTCCGCTTCTTCTCGCAACTGAAGGCGAACAACCCGATCATCCCGAC
>CALBEG010000267.1 GCA_937927455.1 uncultured Elioraea sp.
TGGCCAGTGAGAAGATGGGCATCGCGCTCGGGATGATTGAGACGCGCGGCCTTGTTCCCGCGATCGAGGCGGCGGACGCGATGACGAAGGCGTCTGAGGTTCGCTTGATTTGCCGGCAGTTTGTTGGCGGCGGGTATGTGACGGTGATGGTGCGTGGCGAGACCGGTGCTGTGAACGCGGCGGTGCGCGCTGGGGCGGATGCGTGCGAGCGCGTCGGCGACGGGCTTGCGGCGGCGCACATCATCGCCCGCCCGCACGCCGAAGTGGAGCAGATCCTACCCAAGTCTCCATCCGCCGAGGGGCAGCCGCCCGTTTCATGACCAACGCCTCCACAAAGTCAGACGAGTAAGCCAGGGCGGTGAGCGAGATTCCGGAGGGCTGGTCGGTGATCGGCCGAAGCGGCAGCCTTTTCCGTCGCTTCGAGTTTCCGAACTACGCGGCGACATCGACCTTCCTTGACCGCTTGGCCAAGCTTTCGGAGCGGACGGGGCGGTACCCGGATCTCAATTTCGCCTCACGGCACGTCAATGTGACCATTCATCTTGAGGGTCAGGGCGACCAGGCCGTGAGAGACGCCGCGCAGTTCGCGCGCGCAGTCGCCGCCCTGCTGGAGGGGGATGCGTCGTGAAGAACGTTCGAAGGCGTGGCGCGATGGAGAGCCCGGCGCGTGGCTCACGTCGGCGGACCGAGGAAGCGACCGTGGATAGCGTCACGGTCCCTGAGCCGGAGCAAGGTGAGCCTCGCGCTGCTCACGGTCTGCCGCCTCGGCGACGGTCACCGGCACTTGGCCCCGAGGTTTGGCCAGACTGACCCCATGGTTGTTGGCGCCAACGCCAGGTGCGGAATCCTCGATGGTCACGCGCTGGCCGCGACCGTTGATTGAGGCAGGCGTCGCGATCGTGCGGGATCGCTCTGGCCGCGTCCTGCTCGCTGAGCGGCAGCCCTTCCAGCTCTCGCCGGGATTTTGGGAACTTCCCGGCGGCAAGATCGAGCAGGGCGAGACGCCAAGCGAAGCCGCGGCGCGGGAGCTACGGGAGGAGGTCGGTCTCGAGGCGCTGGCGCTGGTGCCATTCGCGGTACACGAGCACCTTTTCGCAACCCGACGCATTCGCTTGCACCTTTTTCTTGTTCAGGCATGGCGCGGCACTGCGCAGGGGCGTGAAGGTCAGCGCATTGCTTGGGTTGACCCGCGGACCCCGGAGGTGAGCCCTATTCTGCCCTCGAACCTTCGTGTGCTCGCCGTACTCGGCCTACCGCCAGTGATCCTCGGCACTCGTGCCGGGCCGCGCGCGATGGATGCCGCTCTGGCGCTCGCACCCGCGCTGGCTGCTGGTCGGCGCGCTGCTCTTTTGGTTGACGAACCGCACCTCGCGCCAGCACCGCGGCGGATGCTGGCGCATCGCCTCGTTGGGCTCGTTCGCCAAGCGGAGGGGATCGTGCTGGTGCGGGGGGATGTCCAGGCGGCGATCCAAGCCGGAGCCGCCGGGATGGCCGATGCGCCAGACCGTCTTCCCGTGCCCACGGCGCGCGCTCCGTTTCTTCGCTTCGCAACATGCGCTTCAGCCGCCGATGTCGCAGCCGCCGCGGCGGTTGGAGCGGATGCTTTGCTGATCGACGCTCCGGCGGACCGGGCGCTGCCATGGCTTGTTGGCATGCCGCCTTGTCCAGCGTTCTTCCGCGACGGTCCGACCGCGGGGATGGAAGGCGCCGACGGGCGGCGCATCGGCGCCTGGCAGACGCTCGCTGAGGTCGCTTCGCAGGGCACAGCATCGACCTTGGGGCACGCAAGCGGCCAGAGACGACAGGCCGCGGCCTAAGAGAGGGGGAACCGATGCTTGAGGCGGCTGCGCGGAACCTTCTCGATCCCGCGATCCTGTTCTTCGTCGTCGGCGTGTTCGCCGGCCTCGTGCGCTCCAATCTCGAAGTGCCGCAGGCGGTGACAAAATTTTTGAGCTTTTATCTGCTCGCTGCGATCGGCCTAAAGGGCGGCACCACGCTCGCTATTGAAGGCTTGTCATGGTCTGGGGCTCTCGCTGTTCTTGCCGCGATGATGATGGCCATCGTGGTGCCAATCCTGACGTTTCTCGTCCTGCGGCGACTGATCGATCCTTTCAATGCCGTCGCGGTGGCAGGAACTTACGGCTCAGTCAGTGCCGTCACTTTCATCGCCGCCCAGCAGTTCCTCAGCAAGAACGACATACCATTCGGCGGGCACATGGCCGTCGCTATGGTGCTGATGGAAACGCCAGCCATTATTCTCGCTGTGATTCTCGCGAGCATGCTGCGCGCGTCGCGCGAAGCGGGCGTCAAATCCCTCTCTGCAGCAGCGGCAGAGGACGACGTTCTGCCTGCCCTATCCCTGCGCCGGACGATCTATGAAGCGCTGGCTTATGGTGGCCACATCCTGTTGGTCGGAAGCCTCATCATCGGCGTGCTCACCGGTGTGCACGGCCAAGAGCAGATGAAGCCCTTTTTCGGCGACCTATTCAAGGGGATCTTGGCGTTCTTCCTGCTCGACATGGGCCTGCTGGTCGGGCGCCAGTTCGGCGAGAAAGAGTTTCGGCTGGAGCATGTGCTGACCGCCTTCGCCCTAATCGCGCCCGTGGTGTACGGCTCGCTCGCGCTGCTGTTGGCGCGCCTCCTCTCCCTGGTGCAGGGCGATGCCGTCCTGCTCGCTGCCCTGTCGGCCTCGGCCTCTTATATCGTGGTCCCTGCCATTCTGCGCTATGCAGTGCCGGAAGCAAGGCCCGGCATCTACTTCACCATGGCACTTGGCATCACCTTCCCTTTCAACATCATCGCTGGTATCCCGATTTATCACGCGATCTCGGAGCTGATGTGGCGTTGACGAACCCTGGCGGGTCGGCGATGGCAGGTAAGGCAAGGAGGGCCTACCTTCTCAGGTCCCGTTGTGGCGGACGTGCAAGGAGCCGGCGATGCGCCCCCTCGAGAACAAAAAGCTTCTCACCCTCATCGTTCCAGTCGAGTTGCAGCGGCTTCTGATCGACACGCTGAAGCGGCGCGAGATCGGCGGCTATACGCTCGTTCCCTGCACCGGCGCTGGCACGACAGGGCTGCGCTCCGGCATGCTTGGCGTAGACAGTAATGTGCTGATCTATGTGATCATGTCCGAACAGCGACTGGAGCGCGTGCTCGAGGACATCGACGCCTTGATGCGCGGTGGCTACCGCGTGAAGGCGATTGTGCAAGACATCGCGATCCTGCCGCGCAAGGTCGCAGCGCGCGGCACGCAGGCTGCGAGGTAGAGTATGGCAGAAGTCGCCCACCCGTGTACCAGGGACTGAGCGATCCGGTTCGCGAGGGGGGAGTCTTGCGTCCGATCCTCATCAGCTTGCCTGCACAAGCCGGAGGGTATGCCCCGCCGCAAGGCGCCAAGGCGACTTCGGCCTCTTCTCTGATCTCTCAAGCCTGCCGGAAGTCTCGCTGTCGCAGCGCTTGGCGCAGCCCGGAAGGTGACGTGCGATCTGGTCAAACCATCCGTACTTGCGCCG
>CALBEG010000268.1 GCA_937927455.1 uncultured Elioraea sp.
TAGGCACGGTGTTTCTTTATTGGAATGAAAATCTCGAAAGCCGTGGCTCCTTTTCCGCCCGCACCGATCACTGATCGAAATGACTCAGCCACGCAACGCCTTCACCATGGTGCTGCCGAGGGCAGCCGGGCTGTCAGCGATGTGGATGCCAGCACGTCGCATCGCTTCGATCTTGTACTGCGCAGTGTCTTTGCCGCCGGAGATGACGGCGCCGGCGTGGCCCATGCGCCGCCCCGGCGGGGCGGTCGTGCCGGCGATGAAGCCGACGACGGGCTTCTTCGTGCCCGAGTGTCGGATGAACTCCGCCGCCTCCACCTCGCTCTGCCCCCCGATCTCGCCGATCAGGATGATCCCCTCCGTTTCCGGGTCGCCAACGAAAAGCTCAAGCACGTCGACGAAGTCCATGCCCTTGACCGGATCTCCGCCAATGCCGACGCAGGTGGATTGGCCGAGGCCCGCGGCAGTCGTTTGCGCCACCGCTTCATAGGTGAGGGTGCCGGAGCGCGACACGATGCCCACCTTGCCGCGGCGGTGGATGTGGCCCGGCATGATGCCGATCTTGCAGGCATCAGGCGTGATCACGCCCGGGCAATTCGGCCCGATCAGCCGCGTCTTCGACCCTGCCAGCACGCGCTTGACGCGCACCATGTCGAGCACGGGAATGCCCTCGGTAATGCAGACGACGAGCGCGAGCCCCGCGTCGATCGCCTCGAGGATCGCATCCGCCGCGAAGGGGGGCGGAACGTAGATGGCGGAGGCGGTGGCGCCGGTCTTCGCCACCGCCTCGGCCACGGTGTCGAACACCGGGAGGTCGAGATGCGTCGCGCCGCCCTTGCCTGGTGTCACGCCGCCGACCAGTTTCGTTCCGTAGGCGATCGCCTGTTCGGAGTGAAACGTGCCCTGTGCGCCGGTGAAGCCCTGGGTGATGACCTTGGTGGTGTGATCGACCAGGATCGCCATCGTCAGGCCGCCTTCTTCACTTCGCGCACGATCTTCTCCGCGGCGTCAGCCAGGTTGTCGGCCGAGACGATCGGCAGCCCGGAGGCGGCGAGGATGCGCTTGCCGAGTTCGACGTTCGTGCCTTCGAGCCGTACCACCAGCGGAACGTTGAGGCTGACTTCGCGCGCTGCCGCCACCACGCCCTCCGCGATCACGTCGCAGCGCATGATGCCGCCGAAGATGTTGACCAGGATACCCTCCACCTTCGGGTCGGAGAGGATGATCTTGAACGCCGCGGTGACGCGCTCCTTCGTCGCACCCCCGCCGACATCGAGGAAGTTGGCGGGCTCGCCGCCATAGAGCTTGATGATGTCCATCGTCGCCATGGCGAGGCCCGCACCGTTCACCATGCAGCCGATGTTGCCGTCGAGGGCGACGTAGTTGAGGTCGTGCTTGGCGGCCTCCAGTTCGCGGGGATCCATCTCCGTCTCGTCGCGCAACGCGGCGAGGTCAGGGTGGCGGAAGAGCGCGTTGTCGTCGAAGGCCATCTTCGCATCGAGCGCGACCACGGCGCCGTCCTTCGTCACCACGAGAGGGTTGATCTCCAGGATGCCGCAGTCGAGGTCGACGAAGGCATGTGCAGCGGCGGTGACGAAAGCGGTGAACTGGGAGACCTCTTTGCCCTTTAGCCCGAGCCCGAAGGCGAGCTTGCGCGCCTGGAAGGGCATCAGCCCCGTCGCCGGGTCGATCGTCTCGCGCAGGATCCGTTCCGGATGCGTGGCAGCGACCTCCTCGATCTCCACCCCGCCTTCTGAGGAGGCGATGACGGCGACCCGCCCGGCACCTCGATCGACGAGAAGCCCCAAGTAGAGTTCGCGCGCGATCTCGCAGCCCTGTTCGACATAGACGCGCTGCACCTTCTTGCCCGCCGGTCCCGTCTGCGCGGTGATGAGGCTTTGACCAATCATGGCGCGCGCATGCTCGGCCGCCTCGTCGGGCGAACGGGCTAGCCGCACGCCGCCCTTGCCGGACGTATCGCCTTCGAAATGCCCTTTGCCGCGACCGCCGGCATGGATCTGCGCCTTTACCACCGCAATCGGGCCGGGCAGAGAGGCAGCGATGCGCCCCGCCTCTTCGGTGGTCCACGCCACCCCGCCCTGAAGCACGGCAACCCCGTATTGGCGCAGCAGCTCCTTCGCCTGGTACTCGTGGATGTTCATCGCGACCTCCCTTCCGCGATGGCGGACCGTGTCAGCCGACGAGGCGGCGGGCGGCCTCGATCAGGTCGCGCACCGCATCGCAGGACCGGGTGAAGGCACCCGCCTCGTCGTCATTCAGCGCGATCTCAACGATGCGCTCGACCCCGCCCGCGCCGATCACCACAGGCACACCGACATAGAGGTCGCGCACGCCGTACTGCCCGGTGAGCCAGGCTGCACAGGGCAGCACCCGCTTCTTGTCCTTAAGGTAGCTCTCCGCCATGGCGATGGCGGAGGCGGCCGGCGCATAGTACGCCGAGCCTTTTTCGAGCAGCTTGACGATCTCACCTCCGCCCTGGCGGGTTCGTTCCACGATGGCATCGATCCGCTCGCGCGTCGTCCATCCCATGCTGATCAAGTCGGGGATGGGGATCCCAGCCACCGTCGAGTAACGCACCAGGGGAACCATGGTGTCGCCGTGGCCGCCAAGCACGAAGGCCGTCACGTCCTCCACCGAGACGCGGAACTCGTGGGCGAGGAAGAGACGGAAGCGCGCCGAGTCAAGCACGCCAGCCATGCCGACGACGCGATGGTGCGGCAGCCCCGACTTCTCGCGGAACACCCAGACCATCGCATCAAGCGGGTTCGTGATGACGATGACGAACGCGTCGGGGCAGTGCGTCCTCACCCCGTCCGCCACCTGGGCGATGACGCCGGCGTTCTTGGCGACGAGGTCGTCTCGGCTCATGCCCGGCTGGCGCGGGAAGCCCGCGGTGATGATGACGACGTCGGAGCCCGCGATGGCGGCATAGTCGTTGCCGCCCGTCATCA
Source organism: uncultured Elioraea sp. (assembly GCA_937927455.1). Classification (GTDB taxonomy): domain Bacteria; phylum Pseudomonadota; class Alphaproteobacteria; order Acetobacterales; family Acetobacteraceae; genus Elioraea. The sequence continues at coordinate 2,970 of CALBEG010000268.1, forward strand.
TCGCATCGAACCCCTCGACGGGCCCCGACTGCATGATGTCGAGCGCCTTGCCGGCGGCGACCCCGGCGAAGACGTCGAACAGCACGACGTCGCCGAGCTCCTTCAGGCCGATCAGGTGGGCAAGCGTGCCGCCGATGTTGCCAGCGCCGATGAGAGCGATCTTCCTGCGGGCCATGCCGGGGTGCTCCGTGAGAGGTGCAGACGGGGAGGGGGGAGGGCCCCTGCCTCGACCAGGAAAGGCGGGGCTCCCCTAGCCCGTTTGCCGCGGCGCGACAAGGCGAGGTCAGCCGGTTCCATCGCGCCTTTCCCCGCTCCGCAGGGGAGCGGGCGCCTTGCTCCGGCCGGGGGCGCAGTCGCGCCCGGACCGTCATCGGCAGCGGCTCATGCCGGTTCCGTCGGATCGCGGCTCCGGCGCAACCGAGGCCCGCCCTGTGCGAGGGCGCGAGAGGGCCGTGCCTTTGAGCCGTGGGATGGTCAGCGCAGGCGGCGCTGCCCGGCCTCGTCCATTGCGGCCTGCTCCTTTCGCGCGCGCAGGCGTGCCTCGTCCGCCGCGCGGCGTTCCGCCATCACCTCCACCGCGCGTTCCGCCGCCCGGGCTTGGGCGAGCGCGACCCGCGCCGCCTCAACGGCCTGTTCGGCGGCTTTGGCTCGGGCCGCAGCGCCCAAAGCCCGTTCTATGCCCCGCGGCAGCCAGGCAGCGTAGAGGGCAGGGTCTGAGCCTGCCTCACGTTCGAGCGCGGCGAAGGCCGCCCGCGCGTCCGCGGCATGGACGGAGGCCTTCGCCCGTCTCGCTGCTCTGTTGGGCGAACAGGGCTGAGCAGGGCGGCACAACCATGCGCCGTCGCACAGACCCCTTCGCCACCTTACTGAAACTCCGCCGCGCTGAGGTGGAGCAGGCCCGGCGCGACTTGGCCGATGCACTGGCCCAAGCCTCCGCCCATGCCGCGGACGCGCGGGCGGCCTTCGCTGCGCTTGAACGTGAGGCAGGCTCAGACCCTGCCCTCTACGCTGCCTGGCTGCCGCGGGGCATCGAAC
>CALBEG010000269.1 GCA_937927455.1 uncultured Elioraea sp.
CGCACGTCGGTCTGCGGGTCGGCACGGCAAAGGTCGTTGTCCATGACGGAGATCCCGCTGTCGTACGGGCATCCCGGCAGGCCTTCGACGTCGCCGGGCAACAGCAGCGGTGAGAGGCCGAAGCGACGAGAGTCGGTCGACCCCGAGCGTTGCACGCAACGCAAGCGCTGGGGTGACCGCTGAGCGACATTGGCCTGCGAAACGACATTTTGATCGTGGCGATGTGCAAGATCGAGAGCCGCCGCCCGTGGCCTGGTTCGGAAACCCTTGAGCCGGGCGGTCTGGGCGCGGGTTCACGCACGCCGTACCGATGGACGCCCCCTGACAGCCAGGCGGCGAAGCATTGGCGAGGCTGACGGTTGCACCCACTCCGAACCTTGCCCAAGGCAGGCTTGTTCCGCTGTGCTTCACTGGGTTGCGCGTGATCGCGATGTGATGCGGCTGTGCGCACGACAAGAAGGCGGAGGAGGGTTCGTGCCGACGAGAGGCGTGTTTCGGCTGCTCGAAACCGCGATGGTGCTGTGTCTCATCAGCCTCGTGATGATGGTCTTCACGAACGCCCTGCTGCGGAAACCGACCGACCTCGACATGGTGCTGTTCGGCGGCGGCATCTCGATTGCCAAAGAGATGTCGCGCTACGTCTTCGTCGGGCTCACCGTCATCGGCGCCGCGGTGGTCGCGCGCGAGCAGGCCTATATCGGCATCGGCGCTGTCGTCGCGCGCTTTAGGCGACGCGGCCGTCTCGCTTGCCTCGTCGCAAGCGAGATGCTGATCCTCCTCTGCTGTGTCGTGTTCTTCTGAAGCACCTGGCAGTTCGCGCCCCTGCATGTCACCAAGCGCGCGCCGATCACTGGCCTGCAGATGATCTGGGTCTCCGGGATCGGCTTCGTCGTTGCCTCAGCCCTCGCTTTGCTCTCGCTCGGGCGCCTCATTCGCACTGTCACCAGCCGGATCACCGATGCGGAGCTCCGAGACTTCGCGGATGAGTACGACGCCGAAGAGGGCTCGAAGCCCTCAAGCGCGCGCCTGTGGTGATCGCGGTACTGCTCGAATCATTGTGCGGCGCGCTGGCGATTGGGCCGCCGGTCGCCTTTGCCCTCATCGTGTGCGGCCTCGCCTTGATGCTGCGGCTTGGCATCTTCGACGCGCAGATCGTCGCCGCGCGGCTGATCGAGGGCGCGGATAACGTCCAGCTCCTCGCCGTGTCTTCCTTCATGCTGGCGGAGGAGCCGATGAACGCGGGCGGACTGTCGCGCCGCATCGTCGCGTTCGCCACCAGCCTCGTCGGGCATGTCAACGGCGGCCTGCCCTGTGTCGCCATCATGGCGGCGATCATCCTTGCCTTGCTCTCGAGATCTGCGGCCGCGGACACGGCAGCTCTCGCCTCGGTCCTGATCCCGATGATGCGCCAAGCCGCCTATCCCTTGCCGAAGTCGGCCGGTCTGATCGCGGCGTGAGGAACCATCGCGCCGGTCATCCCGCCATCGATCGGGTTCATCATCTTCGGGGTTGCCGCTCACGTTGTGAGCCCGCAACGGTTGCTCGCCGGCGTTTCCCTGGGGCTTTTGATTGGCGTCTCGCTGGTGTTCGCCTGCGCGCCGGCGACGGCGCAGTTCTCGGAACGCGCGATCCGCGTCTCGAATGGCGTCAACCAGGAACACACCGTCGGCAAGGGAGTAGCGCGAATGGCGGCGTATCTCGCCGAGCGGTCCGGAGAGCGGCTTCGCCTGCAGGCCTTCCGGGGCGGTGCGCTCGACGGCGACCTGCAGGCCACCCAGTCGCTGGGCGTGGGCACGCTCGAGATGGTCATCACCGCCACTTCGCCGCTGGTCGGCACGGTGCCGGAGTTCGGCGTCTTCGACTTTCCCTTCCTGTTCAACACCGAACGCGAGGTGGACGCGGTGCTCGACAGCGAATTCGGCGCCTGGATGTCGGCCAAGCTGCCGGCCGTCGGCCTCGTCAATCTCGCTTCGTGGGAGAACGGCTTCCGCAGCCTGACCAACTCCCGCCGTGCGGTGAGCCGTCTCGAGGACCTGAACGGGATGCGCATCCGCGTCATGCAGAACAAAATCTTCCTCCATACGTCCCGCACAGTGGGCGCGAACGCGATCCCGATGGCGTTCGGCGAGGTGTTCACCGCACAAGAGACGCGCGCGATCGATGGTCAGGAGAACTGGTTCGTCACCATCGACACGATGCGCATATCAGAGGTCCAGCGCTTCCTGACCGTGACCAACCACGCCTACACGCCGTTCCTCGTTCTCTACTCGAAGCAGCTCGGGGACCGGCTGTTGGCGGACGGGAACAAGGCCCTGATCGACTGCGCGGCGGTCGGGCGTGACGAGCAGCGCCAGGTGTCGCGCGAGCTCGCCTCGCGTTCTCTCGCCAACCTTCGCCGCCAGGGCATGCAGATCACTGGGTTGAGGCGCGCCGAGCTCAAGCGGTTCCGCCAGGCGGTGAAGCCCGTCTATGACCGGCAGGCAGCGAGGCTGGCCGAGTTCGACACCTGCTGGCACGAGGATCCGGTCTGGTTCGACATCATCAAGGATCTCGCCACCTACCGTCGCCACAGCAAGGCCTGGGTGTGCGCCTCCGAGACCCTCGCCGGCACCCATGGCTTTCGCGAGTATCTCGAGAGCGGAGCGGCGGGCGTGGTGATGTTCGACCTCAGCTGGTGCGGCGGCGTGAGCGAAGCCTGCCGCATCGCGGGCCTCGCCGAGGCTCGCCACGTGCCGATCGCGGCTCACGATTGCACGGGGCCGGTCGTCTACGGCGCCTCCTGCCACCTTTCGCTCTAAGCCCGCAACGCGCTCATCCAGGAGAGGGTGCGCGCCTTCTACATGGGCTGGTAGCGCGAGGTGGCGGAGGGGCTGCCGATCGTCGATCAGGGCAGCGTCAGCGTCGATTTTTCCCGCCCCGGACACGGGGCGACCTGCTTCCCGAGGTCTGGCGCCGGCCCGAGGCGATCGTGCGCACGACGAGTCTCTGACTGGAGGGAGGCCCCGTCGCGGGTCGACCCCCGCGCACCATCGCCTTCGCCGGATCAGCCCGCGAAGAGGGGCGTCGGGTCCAGCGTCATCTCGCGCAGCCGGTCGCGATCGAGTGCGATGCCGAGCCCGGGGCCCTGCGGCACCGCGAGCATGCCCTCGGCGTCCAGAGCCCAGGGCTCGGCGACGATGCCGTCGACATAGGCGCTGCCGGCGATGTACTCGACGAGCGGGGGGTCGGGCAGGGCGGCGGCGAGCTGCAGGTCGGCCGCAAGCCCGATCGCCGTGTTCCAGCCGTGTCCCACGTAGCGCACGCCGAACTCGCGCGCGAGCCAGGCGATCCGGCGCTGTTCGCTGAGCCCGCCGACTTTCGTGACATCCGGTTGCACGATGTCGAGCGCGCCCTCGGCGAGCCAGGACAGGAAGGTCTGCCGCCGCGTCAGCACCTCGCCGCCGGCGATCGGCACCGGCGCGCGCTCGCGCAGTCGCTTGTGGTCGGCGAGAGCGTCGGGCGGCAGCGCCTCCTCGAACCAGGCGACGCCGTGGGCGGCGAGCATCTCCGCCGTCCGGATCGCCCATTTCAGCCCGTTCGGCCAGAAGGCATCGGAGGCGCCGGCATCGACCATCAGCTTGGCCTCCGTGCCCGCGGCGTCGCGCGCTGCGGAGACGATCGCCTCGTCGAGACGCGGATCGTCACGCCTGCCAAACGGTCCCCAGCCGATCTTGAAGGCGCGGAAGCCTCGCTCGCGCCAGGCAGCGACGACGTCGCCCATGCGCACGGGCTCCTCCATCAGAAGCGAGCAGTACGGCATTGCACGCCGATGCCAGACCCCGCCGAGGAGGCGCGACACCGGCTGGCCGAGCGCCTTGCCGAGGACGTCCCACAGCGCGATGTCGAGTCCGCTGATGACGTGCGTTAGCGTGCCGCCGCGGCCCATCCAGAACGTGTGCTGGTGCAGCGTTTCGCTCACCTTTTCGGGCTCGAGCGCGTTCGCGCCGAGGATCATCGGCTCGAGCACGGCGAGGCCTGCCTGGGCGAGGCGGCCATCGGTGAAGATGCTGCCGTAGCCTGTCGGACCGCCGTCAGTGTGCACGGCGATCAGAGCGTGGATGGTGTCCTGCGGCCTGATCTCGTTGCTCCAGCCGCCCTTCGGGCTCTGCCCGAACAGCGGCACGGCGACCACGCGCCGGATGGGCAGGCACTCGGTCATGGCGTCTCGCCCTCGGCGCGCGCATGGTTGTTGTCCGCGCCTCGGCGCTGGCGTCGGCGTGCGGCGATGATCGCCTCGAAGTCGATCCTGCTGTTCATGTGCGTGATGTGGTGCGCGAGCGCCTCGGCGATGCGGGGCCGGTCGCCGGCGACAAGGCAGTCGAGCAACTCGCGATGTTCGGCGACGATCGCCTCCATCGCCCGCCCTTCGGTGGCGAGCCCGAAGGCGATCGTCGTGCGCAGGGCGAGGGTCTCCCAGAGGTCGAGGATGACGGGATTGCCGCCGAGCTGGCACAGAGCGCGATGGAAGGCCGTGTCGGCCGAGGCGAGGGCGGAGGCGTCGTGCCGGCGTGCGGCCTCGTCCATTTCGGCGATCGCCTCCTCGAGAGGGCGCGTCTGCGGGCGACGGTGTCGACCGAGTGTGACCGCGCGATGCGCTGCGGCGGTCTCGAGCGCGGCCCGGGCTTCGGTCAATGCCATCACCCAGGCGTTGCTCACGGGCACGAGACGCATTCCGCGATAGGGCTCCTTGATCGCCACGCCGCGGCTTTCGAGGACACGCAGGGCCTCCCGGATCGGCACCCGGCTGACGCCGAGACGGCGCGCGAGCTCGTGCTCGACGAGACGATCGCCAGGCAGGATCGCGCCGTTCGCAGCGAGCGAAACGATCTGCTCGATCACGCGGTCGACAAGGGTCTGCGGAACGAGCGGCTGCCAGGCCTCGTCGGCGGGCGGGACGGGTTGCGGCATCGCATCGATGGCGCGTTTGGGTGGGGCGGCGAGAAGCCGGAGGCAACGTCTCTGGGCGGTCACGGCAGTCTCTCGTCAGGTGGCTGTCGGTGAGGGTGTTGGTGGAGGTGGGGGGCGATGGTGGGTGGGAGCGGAGGAGCTTGACCCCTGAGAATATAGTATGCAGTATACAAAAGGTCTGCGCCAAGGGAGGGGAAGGAGCTTTTCCCCATACCCCCGCCTCGCGCGCGCAGGTGTGTGACATGGATCACCGATGGCTGGGGGCGTCGGGCGGGGAGACCGAAGGCGCATGACGGCAGCGACCGCGAACGCCACGGTGGCAGGCCCCGCGCATCGCGCTCACCGCATTCGCTGCGAGGTCGATCTCGCGCCGAACGGCCGATCGGCCGGCCATCTGAGGGCGCCGCTCTCGCGCAATACGTCAGGCTGGGGCGTGGTGATGATCCCGATCATCGTCGTCGCCGCGGGCTCGGGTCCCACCGTGCTGCTGACGGCCGGCGTCCACGGCGACGAGTACGAGGGTCAGATCGCGCTTTCCGAGTTCGCGCGCCGTCTCGATCCCGCCATGGTGCGGGGCCGCATCATCATGCTGCCGGCGCTAAACCTGCCGGCCGTCGAGGCGGCGACCCGGCTGTCGCCGGTCGATCAGCGGGACCTCAATCGGTGCTTTCCCGGGCGGCGTGACGGCACCTTCTCGGAGATGCTGGCGGACTTCGTCACCAGCGTTCTGCTGCCGCTGGTTGACGTCTCGATCGACCTGCATACGGCCGGCCATTCGATGGAGGCCGCTCCCTCCACCAACATGCACCTCATCGACGACGCGATTCGGCTCGAGCGGACGCTCTGCCTCGCCGAAGCCTTCGGTGCGCCCTTCAACGTCCTGTTCGCCGGGGTGGATGAGGGCGGAACTCTGACCAGCGCGGTCGAGGCGCGCGGCATCCTCTCGCTCGGCACCGAACTTGGCGGTTGGGGACGGGTTTCCATCGACGGCACGCGCATCGCGCGTCGCGGCCTCCTCGGCGCGCTGCGTCATCTCGGCGTGCTGGATCCAAACGCGCGCGTGTTCGACCGCGACCCCGGCGAAGTCATCGGGCCGACGCGCCACATGATCGTTCCCAGTCCGGAATGCTATCACGCCGCTCCCGCCGATGGCGTGTTCGAACCTGCCCACTTGGCGGGGGCGGAGGTGTGTGCCGGTGAGTGCGCCGGATGGCTGCACGCGGTCGCCGACTTCGACCGCGCGGCCCTGCCCGTGCACTACGCTGCCTCGGGCGTGCTGTGGATGGCTGCCGGGCCAGGGCGCGTGCGCCGCGGCGACATCGTCGCTGTCGTCATGCAGCCTTACACAGGCTGAGCGGGGGAATGCAGCGGAGAAACAGAGAAGGGGAGAAACCGATGAAAACGACGTTCGGACGCAGGACCATGCTCGCCACGGGCGCAGCCGCACTCGCCTGCCCCACCGTTCTCAGAGCGCAGGCGCGCGGAGGAGATGCCGTGCTCGCCATAGTGCAGGCGCCACCCTCGCTGGATGCGCATGTGACATCGGCGCAGGCCGCGCGCAATGTCAACCTACACTTGTACGAAACGTTGTTCGCCCGCGACGAGAACGCGCGCCCGGTGCCCGATCTCGCCGCTGGGGTGAGGATTTCCGAGGATGGCCGCACCTACGTCTTTCCGCTGCGCAGTGACGTCCGCTTCCACAGCGGCAAGCGTCTCGAGGCTGAGGACGTCGTCGCCTCGCTCGACCGCTGCCGCCGAATCGGCGCCTCGGCTTCGCTGCTCGCCGCCGTTGACATCGTCACCGCAACAAAGCGCGACGAGGTGACCATCCGCCTGAAGGAGGTGCAGGCGACCTTCCTCGACAACCTTTCCTCCCCGCGCGCGCCGATTGCGATCTATCCGGCGGAGGAGGCGGCAAAGCCTGCGAACCAGATCGCCTTCATCGGCACCGGTCCGTTCCGCTTCGTCGAATACCGCCCCGACAGCCATGTGCGCCTTGAGCGTTTCGGCGACTACGTGCCGAACCCGAACGCACGCGGCCGGGACGGTTTCGCCGGGCGAAAGGAGGTCTCGCTCAATTCCGCGACCTTCCGCTTCATGCCCGAGGCGGGCGCGCGCACGGCCGCCCTCGAAGCCGGCGAGATCCATGTCGTCGAGAGCGTGGACGGCCCGACTGCGCGGCGTCTGCAGGGCAATCCGCGTCTGGCTGTCTACCGCGCTCTGCCCTTCGCCTTCCAGGTGATCAAGTTCAACCACGCGCTCGGCCCTACCGCCGACGTGCGGTTCCGGCGCGCCATCGTCGCCGCCCTCGACATGGAGGAGATCATGGCGGTCTCCTTCCCGGACATCTTCGAACTCGACGGCGCTTGGATCTTCCCTGGTACTGCCTTTCACACCCGAGACGGCACGGAGCGCTACAACCGCCCCGACCCCGCACTCGCCCGTCGCCTCCTCGCTGAGGCTGGCTATCGCGGCGAGCGCCTCACCTTCATCGTCGACAACCTGCGCAGCAATGTCGACACCGCCACCGTCGTGCAGCAGCGCGCGCGCGAGATCGGTGTCGCGATCGACCTATCCGTCTCCGACTGGCCGACGGTGAGCCGGATCGGCTTCACGCCGACAGGGTGGCACTTCTGGGCTCATGGTTTCGGCATCGAACCGTTCGAGGGACCGGGCTCTGTCATGGCGCCTTGGGTGAACGGCCTCTCGCAGCAGAGGCCCGATCCCGCCATTGATGCGATGTTTGCCGACCTCAATCGCGCCCTCGATGTGAGCGAACGCCAACGGATCTTCGCCCGCTTCCAGGCTCACATGTGGGAGCAGGCGGTGGCGATCAAGGCCGGCAACTACGGCCTGTTCCAGGCGGCGACGAGACGGCTGCACGACTTCGTGCCCTATCGAATCCCGCGCATGTGGGGGGTGCGCCTCGACGCCTAGGCGGCCGCCTTTCCGTGCTGGTCGCTTTCCTCTTCAGGCGTCTCGGCGGCGCAGCGGTCGTCTTCCTGCTCGTCTCCATGCTGGCCTTCCTGCTCGTCTGGCTGATCCCGGGCGACGCCGTCGCCGTTCTCCTCGATGCAGCGGCGAGCCCTGAGGAGACGGCGCGCCTGAGGGCGGCGCTCGGACTCGACCGCTCGCCGCTCGCGCAGATGCTCGCCTGGTATGGCGGGCTGGCGCGGGGGCAGCTCGGCCACTCGCTCCTGCTCAACCGTTCGGTTGCCGAGGCACTCCTTGAGCGGTTGCCGATCACCCTGTCGCTGACCGCGCTCGCCCTCGCCATCGCCGTCGTGTTCGGTACGTCGGCCGGCGTGGGAGCGGCGCTTGCGCATGGCGGCTGGCTCGACCAGCTCCTGATGGGCGTCGCCCTGTTCGGCCTCTCGGTGCCGGATTTCTGGCTTGGTCTTCTCTTCATCATCGTCTTCGCCCTCGGCCTCGGCTGGTTCCCCACGGGCGGGTTCGTGCCGATCTCGGAAAGCCTCGCGGGCTGGGCGCGCTCCATGACCCTGCCGGGCCTCGCGCTCGGGCTGACCCAGATGGGCTTCATCGCGCGTATGGCCCGCTCCTCGATGCTCGACGTTCTTGGTCAGGACTTCGTTCGCACCGCGGAGGCGAAGGGGTTGTCGCGCTCCCGGATTATCCTTGCGCATGCGCTGCCGAACGCAATGGTGCCGATCGTCACCGTGATCGGCATCGTCACCGGCGCCCTGCTCGGCGGCAGCGTCGTCATCGAGCAGGTGTTCTCGATCCCCGGGGTCGGCCGCCTGATCGTGGGCGCGATCCTGGCGCGCGATTTCCCCGTCATCCAGGGCGGGCTCCTCTTCCTCGCCGGCGTCTACCTTCTGGTCAACCTGATCGTCGATCTCCTGTACGCCGTGATCGATCCCCGCGTCCGCCTGGCATGATGGAACCGCGCGACCTCGCTTCCCCCGCGCCGTGGCGACGGCTGCTGGCCAGTCGCCCCTTCGTCATCGGCGGCATCCTGCTGGTCGTCCTCGTGCTCGCCGCCGCCCTCGCTCCCATCCTCGCCCCCCACGATCCTCTGCGCGGCAATTTCCGTCTCCGCCTGGCTCCGCCGGGACCCCTGCACTGGCTCGGCACCGACCATTTCGGGCGCGACATCCTGTCGCGGCTCCTGTTCGGCGCCCGGCTCTCGCTCGCCATCGGCGCTGCGACCACCTTGGCGAGCGGGCTCGCTGGCACGCTCATCGGCGCGTCGGCAGGGTACTTCCGGCGGCTTGACGAGCCGCTGATGCGGCTAATGGACGCGCTGATGGCCTTCCCCGCCATCCTGCTCGCCATGGCGGTGGCCGCCACTCTGGGCGCCTCGGTCGGCAACGTGATCATCGCACTCGCGGTCGCCACCACGCCGCACACGTCCCGCGTCGTCCGCGCCTCGGTCCTCGTCGTGCGGGAGCTCGAGTTCGTCGAGGCCGCGCGCTCGATCGGTGCGACCGAGACGCGGATCCTGCTGCGCCACGTGCTGCTCAACTGCCTCGGCCCGCTGATCGTGCGCCTCACTTACGTCTTCGCCATCGCCGTGCTGGCTGAGGCCGCGCTCTCCTACATCGGAGTCGGCCCGCCGCCGCCCGCTCCGTCTTTCGGCAACATCATCGCCGGCGGGCGCGATTTCCTCGTCACCGCGCCGTGGATCACCATCGCACCGGGCTGCGCGATCATCGCCATCGTGCTTGCGCTCAACCTGCTCGGCGACGGGCTGCGCGACGTGCTGGACCCCCGGCTCCGTCCATGACGACCGGTCCCGTTCTCGTCGTCGATGGGCTGACGACCGAGCTTCGGCGCACAACGGCGACCATCCTGGAGGGCGTCACCTTCTCCATCGCCGAGGGCGAGACGGTGGCGGTGGTCGGCGAATCCGGGTCGGGTAAATCGATGCTGGCGCTTGCCGTGATGGGCCTGCTGCCGCGCGCCATTCGCCGCACGGCCGGATCGATCGTGCTCGGTGGCACGGACCTCGCTGCGCTCTCGGCTGGCGAGGTGCGCGCCCGGCGCGGCCGCGATCTCGCGATGATCTTCCAGGAGCCCCTGAGCGCGCTCAATCCGGTGATGCGCGTGGGCACGCAGATCGTCGAGGTGCTGACGCGCCGGCGCGGCCTCCCATCTCACGCCGCGCGGGCCGAGGCCATTCGGCTTCTCGGCCGGGTTGGAATTGCCCGTCCGGCAGAGCGCTTCCGCGCCTTTCCGCACGAGCTGTCGGGCGGCATGCGGCAGCGGGTGATGATTGCCGCGGCACTGGCCGCGCAACCGAGGCTCCTGATCGCAGACGAGCCGACGACGGCACTGGACGTGACCGTCCAGGCCCAGATTCTCGATCTCCTGCGCGACCTCAAGCGTGACATTGGCCTCGCGCTGATGCTGATCACGCACGACCTCGGCGTCGTGGCCGAGCTCGCCGACCGGGTGGTGGTGCTGTACGCCGGCCGTGTGGCCGAGATCGCGCCGGCAACGACCCTGTTCGACAGCGCCCGCCATCCTTACAGTCGCGCGCTTCTCGCCTCGCGACCGCGTGCGCATGGTCCCCGCAGCGCTCTGGTTCCCATCGAAGGCGCGGTGCCCACGGCAGGGACCATGCCGGCGGGATGCCGGTTCCGCCCGCGCTGCTCCCTGGCGACCGTGTCCTGCGCGTCGCCACCGCCGCTGCATGCAGCAGGGCCCGACCACCTCGTCGCCTGTTGGGCTGTGCAATGAGCGGCAGCCAGCCCTTCGTCTCAGCCTCCGGCCTCGTCAAGGTGTTCCGTCGCGGCTGGTTTGCCCGCACGGGGGAAGTGCGCGCGGTGGATCACGTCGATCTCGCGATTGAGCGCGGAGAGACGCTCGGGCTCGTCGGCGAGTCCGGGTGCGGCAAGTCGACCACCGGGCGCCTGCTCCTGCGCCTGCTGGAGCCGACGGCGGGGCGTATCGTCTTCGACGGTGAGGAGCTGACTGACCTGCCGCGTGCCGAACTTCGAAGGCGACGGGCGCGGATGCAGATCGTGTTCCAGGATCCCTTCGCCTCGCTCAACCCTCGGATGAGCGTCGGCGCGATCCTGGGCGAGCCGCTGCTCATCCACCGGCGGGATCCCTGGCGGAAGCGGCAGGAGCGGGTTGCGGACCTGCTCGCCCGGGTTGGTCTGCCGGCGGAGGCGGCGACGCGCTACCCTCACGAGTTCTCGGGCGGCCAGCGCCAGCGGATCGCGATCGCGCGGGCTCTCGCCCTCTCGCCCGATTTCATCGTCTGCGACGAGGCAGTTTCGTCGCTCGACGTTTCGGTGCAGGCGCAGATCATTACGCTCCTGGAGGACCTGCAGCGCGACCTGGGCCTCACATACCTCTTCATCTCGCACAATCTCGCGGTGGTGAGGCACATCTCGAACCGGCTCGCCGTGATGTACGCAGGCCGGATCGTCGAGATCGGCGAGACGGATGCCGTGTTCGCACGTCCGCGCCACCCCTACACGCGACTACTGATCGCGTCGCTGCCGGTGGAGCACCCCTCACTCCGCCGCCCACGCGGCGTGCAGGCGGACGAGGCGACGGAGGATGCGGTTGGCGCGTGCGGATGCGCCTTCGCCGCGCGCTGCCCGCACGTGGACCGGGTTTGCCGATCTGAGCGGCCGCCCTTGCGCCGTGTTGCGGAAGGTTGGTCTGTCGCCTGCCATCACGCCGAAACCACAGGATGACCGAGAGGGAGAATGTCGTGCCGCGGATCCTGATCGCCGAATGCATGCAGGAGATCTCCTCCTTCAACCCCTTGCCTTCGCAGCACGAGAATTTTCGCATCGAAGAAGGCGAGGCGATGCTGGCACAGCGGGGGCTGAACACGGCGGTCGGCGGCGCGCTCGCCGTCTTCGCTGCCCGCGGCGTCGAGGTTGTGCCGGCCATCTCGGCGCGGGCGGGAAGTGCGGGCCTCCTTTCAGCGCCGGGCTGGGCGCAGCTAAGTGCGCAGTTCATCGCAGCAGTGGAACGGTGCGCCGAGGGGGCGGACGGCGTCTATCTCTCGCTGCACGGTGCCATGGGCGCGGAGGGGGATCTCGATCCTGAGGGCACCCTGCTCGAGGCCGTGCGCGGTATCGTCGGTCCCCGCGTACCGATCGTGATCTCGCTCGACCTGCACGGCATCGCGACCCGGCGCATGCTGCGGGTCATCGACGGTTTCGCGCTCTACTGGACCTATCCGCACGTCGATTTCGCCGACACGGGAGAACGTGCTGCGCGCCTTCTCTTCCGGCTCATTTCAGGTGCGCCATCGCCGGCGATTGTGCGCGTTGTCATCCCTGCCCTCGTGCGCGGGGACGAGTTGATCACCAAGACCGGCTGCTACGGCGACTTGCTGCTCGACTGTCGTCGCCTCGAGGCGGAGGGCAAGGCGCTGGCGGCTGGCATCATGATCGGAAATCCGTTCACGGACGTGCCCGAACTCTGCTCGCAGGTGCTGCTGGCGAGCGAGGCGCCGGATGAGGCGCGCGCATTGGCTCTCTCTCTGGCGGAACGGTTCTGGGCGCTGCGCCACCGCATGCAAGGCAAACTTGTGTCTGTTGACGATGCGATCGCACAGGCGAAGGCGCTGGGCGGGCCTGTCGTGTTCACGGACGCTGCGGATGCGACCTCATCGGGTGCGACGGGGGATTCGAACGTGATCGTTCGCGCTCTCGTTGAGCACGGGTTCCCAGGCCGTGTCCTGGCGCAGATCGTCGACCCGCCCGCTGCCGCGCTTGCCCACCGCGCCGGCGTGGGGGCGACCATCCGCACCACGCTCGGCGGCGTGCACGATCCCGCGCGGTTCTCGCCCTGGCCGGTCGAGGCGCGCGTCAAACTGCTGAGCGACGGCAGGACGCGGCTTGAGACGATGGGCACCCCGCTCGATGCTGGCCCCTCGGCCGTGCTCGAGGTCGGCAACGCCACTATCGTGGTGTTGAGCCGGACGGTGAGCCTGTTCGATCGCGCGCTCTACCTCGCCACAGGGTGCGATCCGACACGCTTCGATGCGATCGTCGTCAAGTCTCCGCACACAGAACATCACATGTACGAGGCCTGGGTGCGCAAGACCTTCAACGTCGATGCCCCCGGCGCGACGTCGGCACGGCTCGAGAGCCTGGGCCACCGCATCTGCGCCCGTCCAATCTTCCCCCTCGAGCCGGACACTGCGTTCGAACCTCGCGCGGAGGTGTTCCTCCGCGACGGTGATGCGCGATGAGTCGGCGGATTGAGGCTGTCGATCTCTTCTACCTTGCCATGCCTCGGATCACGGAGGAGGCTGACGGCAGCCAGGACGCGCTGCTCGTCCGCGTGATCGCGGGCGACGCGGTGGGTTGGGGCGAATGCGAGGCGGCCCCTTGCCGTCGATCTCCGCCCTCGTCTGCCCGCGCTCGCACGGCGCATGCCGTCCGGTCGCGGAGACCGTGCTCGGCGCACCGATCGCCGATGCCGACGACAATCTCGTCCTCGCCCATCGCGTGCGCACCCGATCGATGGATCTGCTGCAAGCGGCCCATCTCTGGTCAGGGATCGAGATCGCGCTCTGGGACCTCTTGAGCAGGCTGCACGGCGTGCCCGTCTGGCGCCTGGTCGGCTTCGATCGCGCGGTCCGCAAGCGCGCGTACGCATCACTTCTGTTCGGCGACACGCCGGAGGAGACGCTGCGCCGCGGCCGCGCGGCACGGGAGCGCGGCTTCACGGCGGTGAAGTTCGGTTGGGGCCCGTTCGGCCAGGGGCGACTTGCGGACGATGCCGACCAGGTGGTGGTGGCGCGGGAGGCGATTGGACCTGACGCGCTCTTGCTGATCGACGCCGGGCAGGCATTCGGACGCGACATTGATCGCGCGGCAGAACGCCTGCCCGTGCTGGAGGATGCACGGGCGCACTGGCTCGAGGAACCGTTCGGGGCTACGCGTTTGAGGCCTATGCCACTCTCGCTACGCGTTGCCGTGCGCTGCGTCTGGCTGGCGGAGAGGCGGCGCACAGTCCCGATCTCGCTCGCGCGCTGATCGACCATGGCGGGATCGAGTTCGTGCACATCGATGCCGGGCGGGTCGGCGGCATTTTCGCCGCCCGCGACATGTGTCTGCACGCCGAGACGCGGGGCATCCAGTTCGTGAATCATACCTTCACCTCAATGCTCGCACTCTCGGCCTCCGTGCAGGCTTATGCGGCAATCGAGGCGTTCGACCTCTGCGAGCATCCGGCCGACCCGAAGCCGCTCGCCCGCGCCGTGACGATCGAGTGGCTCGAGATCGATGGCGACGGCTGCCTCACCCTGCCCGACGGTCCCGGGCTCGGATTCGCAATCGACGTCGAGCGGCTCGCGCCCTACCTGCGCCATGTCGAGATCAGAATCGACGGCCAACGCGTGTTCGTATCGCCGGACTTGCCTCTGCCTCTGTCGCGCAAGTGACTTGGCGCGAGCGGGATGTCCTCGAACGAGGTGATCGGCGTCTTGCGGTCGCAGAGCATGGCGAAGACGACCTTGGGGTCGGTGTCGATGACGGTCTGCCGGCGGATGAGCCCCACTGCATTTCGGGGGCCGGCGCAGACCCTGTCTGCTCTAGAGGGCTTGGCGGTCTCTCCTCCGGAGGAGCTGAGGGTCTCGATGATCAGCGACACCGGCGTGCCGGCCTCGCCTGCCAGCGCCGGCGACCATCCGGCTCAGGACCTCCATCGGCCCCGCGACAGACGAAGCGATTTGAGAGGATCCTGCTGGGCCCACAGCCTTGCCGCGCATCGCGCCCGTGCAGGCCGGCTCGGAGGACGATGATGATCACCCTCACCGCCGGGTGATCATCCACCCGCGGCCATCCTCCCTCAAGCGTGCGGCAAGCATGGTCGGCTGCGCTGCACCTGCCTTGCGGTGCGCGGGAACGGAACAGACATCAGGCGAGCTCGACCTTCTTCAGACCCAGACCCACCCGCGCCGCCGTACACGAGTTGACGGGGCCTGGGCCGAAGCATCGGGAAACGGCGCGAGCCCGCAGCGTGGGCAAACTCCACCTGCTTTGGATACGACCGCACCGCGAGAGGCCCGCCTCACGCGAGCGTTGCCTTTGGCTGCCCCATGCTTGACGAGAAAGCCCCAACCGTCAGCGAGGTGTCGCGCGCGCCAATTCGGCGCAGATCACTTCAGCGGCCGCCTGCGATGGGCTGAGGCCGCTCGGGGGGCGAAGTTTGGTTGCAATGTTCGCGAAGGTCGAACGCTGCGCTGCCCTCATCGGGTCTTGCTCGAGCAGGGACCACAGAGCATCGGCCAGAGCCGACGCCACGCAGCGTTCCTGCAGCAGTTCGGGAACAATTTCAGCCTGGGCAAGGAGATTGACCAAGCTCGCATGCGGCACCCTGATGAGTCGTCGCACGATGGCCGCTGTCGCTGGATTGGCACGGTAGGCGACGATGTGCGGAACTCCGGCGACCGCAAGTTCGAGCGACGTCGTGCCGGACTTTGCAAGCGCTGCGGTCGCGGCCGCCCAGCCATCGTGCTTCGTCTGCGGGTCTGCGGCGATGATCGGCGGCACAGGCCAGGGCGCTCTGCGCACAATCGCTTCGAGATGCGGCAAAGTCGGCACGAACAGGGCGAGGTCTGGGCAGCGTTCGCGCAGGAGCGCGCAAGCTTGGACGAAGATGGGCAGGTGGCGCGCGAGTTCACCCCGCCGGCTGCCCGGCATCACCGCAAGCACTGGACGGTTCACGTTAAGTCCGAAGCGAAGCCGGAATGACATCGCATCGCC
>CALBEG010000270.1 GCA_937927455.1 uncultured Elioraea sp.
CAGCTTCATCGAAACCGTCGCCGCCATGCACCCCTACTACGTGATTCGCGCTTTGGGCGGGGTGCTCTACGTCACCGGCGCGCTGATCATGGTCTACAACCTCTACAAGACCGTGACGGAGTCGGAACCGTTGCCGGCGCCAGCGCCTGTCTGGCGCCCGCAGGCCGCCGAGTGAGGGAGGCCGCGCGATGCTCCGGCACGAGACGATCGAGAAGAACGTCATCCTGCTCGCGGTGCTCACGCTGATCACGGTTTCGATCGGCGGGCTCGTCCAGATCGTTCCCCTGTTCACCATCGAGACGACCATCGAGCGTGTCGAGGGCGTGCGGCCCTACTCGCCGCTCGAGCTCGCGGGGCGCAACATTTACATCCGTGAAGGCTGCTATGTGTGTCACAGCCAGATGGTGCGGCCTTTCCGTGACGAGCTCGAGCGCTACGGCCACTACAGCTTGGCGGCAGAGAGCATGTACGACCGCCCCTTCCAGTGGGGCTCGAAGCGCACCGGTCCCGATCTCGCCCGTGTGGGGGGCAAGTACTCAAACGAGTGGCACTACCAGCACTTGATCGATCCCCGCTCCGTGGTGCCGGAGAGCATCATGCCGCCCTACGGGTTCCTGGTGCGGCCTCTGAAATTCGACGACATCGAGAAGCACATGCGCGCGCTGCAGCGCCTTGGCGTACCGTACACGGACGAGATGATCGCCAACGCGCGGGCCGATCTCGTCGCGCAGGCGAATCCGGATGCCGATACCGCCGGCTTGCTCGCGCGTTACCCAAAGGCGGTGGTGGGCGATTTCGATCGCAACATGCGCGTGGTGACGGAGATGGATGCCCTCATTGCTTACCTGCAGATGCTCGGCACCCTGGTGAACTTCGCCGAGGTGACGCCGCAACAACTCCGCCAGTAGGAGTCGGCGCGATGCTCGAGTGGCTCGCCCAGCACTACGAAACGCTGCGTCAGATGTGGGTCGTTTGGTTCATGCTTCTGTTCGTCGGCATCGTTGCCTGGGCGTTCTGGCCCTCCAACAAGGAGCGGCTGGAACGGCAGGGCAGGATCCCGCTTGACGACGACAGGTGACGGAAAGGAGCCCTCGGTGCCCACCAAGATCGAGAAGGATGCCCTGACCGGCAAGCTCACCACTGGGCACGAATGGGACGGCATCAAGGAGCTGAACACGCCTCTGCCCAAGTGGTGGCTCTACATTCTCTACGCGACCATCATCTGGGCGGCAGTCTGGGCCTTGCTGTTTCCTTCCTTCCCGGGGCTCTCCGGCCATTTTGGCGGCGTGCTGGGCTGGACGAAGCGGGAAGACATCGCGCGCGAGGTGGCGGCGGTGGCGGATGCCCGCGCACCGATGTTCGAGCGTATCCGCGCCACCGATCTCGAGGAGATCCGGCGCGACCCCACACTCCTTCGGTTCGCGACCGCCGGCGCACGCCAGGCCTTCGCTGACAATTGTGCACCCTGTCACGGGTCGGGCGCGGAAGGCCGTCCGGGCGGGTTCCCGGCCCTGATCGATGACGACTGGATTTGGGGCGGCACGCTGGAGGACATCGTCACCACCATCCGCCACGGTATCCGAAATACCGTTGATGACGACGCGCGTCAGAGCCAAATGCCGGCTTACGGCCAACTCCTTACTCGGCGCGAGATCGAGGACGTAACGGAATACGTGCTGTCTTTCAGCGGGAGAGCGACGGATGCCGAGGCCGCCAAACGCGGCGAAACGATCTACGCGGAGAACTGTGTGGCTTGCCACGGTGAGCAGGGGGAGGGGATGCGCGCCGTCGGCGGGCCGAGGCTGAACGATGCGATCTGGCTCTACGGCGGGTCGCGCGACCAGATCATCGCTCAGATCACCAACCCGCGCATGGGGGTGATGCCGCCCTGGCAGGGCCGGCTGGACGAGGCGATCATCCGCATGCTCGCCGTTTACGTTCACACGCTGGGCGGCGGCGAGTAGGCCGCGGGGGCCGCGGGACGATGCGCGTGGACCGCAAGATCAACCTCGCGGAACCGGAGGCGACGCCGACCCCGCCGACGCGGCTCTACGCCAATCGAGTAAAGGTCTATCCCGCGCGCGTGCGGGGAACGTTCCGCAACGCAAAATATGCTGTCCTCATTTTCGCTCTCGCCGTTTATTACGTGCTCCCGTGGCTGCGCTGGTCGCGCGGCGAGGGAGCGCCAGATCAGCTGATCCTGCTCGACTTCGCGGGTCGGCGCTTCTACCTCGGCCCGGTCGAAATCTGGCCGCAGGAGATCTATCTCGTCACTGGCCTGCTCATCCTCTCCGCCATCGGCCTGTTCCTCGTTTCCTCCCTGTTCGGACGGGTCTGGTGCGGCTATGCCTGCCCGCAAACGGTGTGGACCGACCTCTTCATGTGGATCGAGCGTCGCATCGAGGGCGATCGCAACGCCCGGATGAAGCTCGACCAGGGGCAGCGCGACGCTGCCTACTGGCGCAAGAAGGTGACCAAGCATGCGCTCTGGCTGGTCATCGCCTTCCTCACGGGCGGCTCGTTCGTTCTTTATGTGCAGGACGCGCCGACCGCAGTGCGCGACATCTTCACCGGTGAGGCCGGGGCGTGGACCTACACCTTCGTCGGCCTTCTCACCTTCACCACCTACACGCTCGCAGGCTGGGCGCGCGAGCAAGTGTGCACCTACATGTGCCCCTGGCCGCGTTTTCAGGCCGCGATGCTCGATGAGCAGTCGCTGATCGTCACCTACCGCGCCTGGCGGGGCGAGCCGCGCGGCAAGCACAAGCAAGGAGAGCCCTGGGAGGGTAGGGGCGACTGCATCGACTGCCGTCAGTGCGTCAATGTCTGCCCCACGGGGATCGACATCCGCGACGGCCAGCAGCTCGAGTGCATCGGCTGCGGGCTGTGCATCGACGCCTGCAATGCGGTGATGGACAAGATCGGCCGCCCGCGTGGCCTGATCGCGCTCGACACGCTGGCCGATGTGCGAGCCTGTGAACGCGCCGTCGCCACCACTCTGCCGGGGCCTGGGCGCATTCCGGTAGCCGAAGCCGCACATCAGCGAATGAAGATCATCCGGCCGCGCACGATGATCTACATAGGCGTGCTCAGCTTGGTCGCGGCGGTGATGCTTCTCGCGCTCGCCACCCGCAGTGTGACCGACCTTTCCGTGCTGCGTGACCGCGCGCCGGTCTACGTTCTGTTGTCCGATGGGTCGGTGCGCAATGCCTATACGCTGAAGATCGTCAACAAGACGCACGAGGAGCGCGTCTTCACCCTCCGCCTCGA
>CALBEG010000271.1 GCA_937927455.1 uncultured Elioraea sp.
GATGCGGCGGCGATGTGGCGGGCGTTGATCGCGCGCCGCGGCGGCGGCCCACGCGTGCTGCCGGAGCCAGCGGACGAAGCCGCGGCGACCCTGAAGGCGCTGTTCGCTCCCCTCACCGAACCGCCCTCCGCCGCTGATGGCTTCCTCGTCTCCGCCCATCTCGCCCAGAGCCTGGATGGTCGGATCGCCACCCCCTCGGGCACCTCGCGCTGGATCAGCGGGGAGGCCGATCTCACACACACCCACCGCATGCGTGCCTTGGCGCAGGCCGTGCTGGTCGGTGCCGGCACGGTGCGGGAGGATGATCCCCGCCTCACCGTCCGTCTCGTGCCCGGACCGAACCCGGTGCGGATCGTTCTCGACCCAGAACGGCGGCTCGAGAACCGCCGCACCGTGTTCCACGATGGTGAGGCGCCGACCTGGCTCGTCTGCGCCGCGGACAGCGCCAAGGCTCCTCCGCCCGGCAACGCCGAGCTCATCGCCGTGCCGCGTGGCGCGATGGGCATCGACCTCGCCGCCCTGCTGCGCACGCTGCGAGAGCGCGGGATCACTCACCTCTTCGTCGAGGGCGGGGGGGTTACGGTCGGGCGCTTCCTCGCCGCCGGCCTGATCGACCGCCTTCACGTCGCAATCGCTCCTCTGCTCATCGGCTCCGGCGTGCCGGCCCTGCAACTGCCCGAGATCGCCGCCCCGGAGGATGGCGTGCGGTTCGAGGTCGCGCTGCATCGCCTCGGCGAGGACGTGCTGTTCGACTGCGCGATCGCGCGCAGACGCCCGACATGGCGCTGACCGCCCGCGCCTTCTGGACCGTCGCCCCCGGCCGCGGCGAACTCCGGGTCGAGCCCCTTTCGGCACCGGGGCCGGAGCAGGTTTTGGTGCGCGCCCTCGCCTCAGGCGTCTCGCGCGGCACCGAAGCCCTCGTCTTCGCCGGGCGCGTGCCGAAGAGCGAATGGCGCCGCATGCGCTGCCCCTTCCAGGCCGGCGATTTCCCCTTCCCCATCAAGTACGGCTACGCCGCGGTCGGCGTGGTCGAGGCGGGGCCCGGGCCGCTGGTCGGGCGACGCGTGTTCTGCCTCCATCCGCACCAGGACCGTTTTGTTGTCCCCGCCGCCGCGGTCGTTCCCGTCCCTGATGCCGTGCCGACGAACCGTGCCGTACTCGCCGCCAACATGGAGACGGCGCTGAACGTGGTGTGGGACGCCGCACCCCTGGCCGGCGAACGCGCCGTGGTGGTGGGGGCCGGCGTGGTCGGGATCCTCGTTGCCTTTCTCCTCTCGCGCTTTCCCGTCCTCGCCGTCACCGTCGTCGATCGCGACCCGGCGAAGGAAGACCCCTGCCGCGCCATGGGCCTCGCCTTCGCCGCGCCGGAGGCCGCGCCGCGCGAGACCGACCTCGTCGTGCACGCCTCGGGCGCAGCGGAGGCGCTTGCACAGGCCTTTGATCTCCTCGCGTTCGAGGGGCGGTTGATCGAGGCCTCCTGGTTCGGCGACACGCCGGTCACGCTGCCGCTTGGCGGCGCCTTCCATGCGCGGCGTCTGAGCGTCATCTCCTCCCAGGTCGGCGCGATCGCGCCCCGCATGCGCGGAAGGCGCACCCACGCCGATCGACTGGCCCTCGCCCTCGCCTTGCTTGACGACGCACGCCTCGATGCGCTGCTGGATGGGCCGTCTCGCTTCGAGGATCTTCCTGACACGATGGCGAGGCTCGCCGCCTCCTCCGGCCCGCTGTGCCATGTCGTGCGATACGACCCCGGCCCCTGACCCGAAGAACGAAGGACCCCGCCGTGTTCAGCCTCACCGTGATGGACCACGTGATGATCGCGCACTCGTTCGCAGGCGAGATCTTCGGCCCCGCCCAGCGCCTGCACGGCGCCACCTACGCGGTGGAGGCCGAGTTCCGCGTGCCCACGCTCGACGAACACGGGCTTGTGGTCGATATCGGCCTCGCGCGCACCGAACTTCGCCGCGCGCTGGACACGTTCGACTACCGCAACCTCGACGAGCTCCCGCAATTCGCCGGAACGAACACCACCACCGAGTTCATGGCGGCCCACATCCACGCCCTGCTTGCCGCCGCGCTGAAAGACGGACGGCTCGGCGAAGGCGGGCGGCGGGTGACCGCGCTCAAGGTTCTGCTGCGCGAAAGCCCCCTCGCCTGGGCCGCCTACGAAGCCCCGATCGCATGAGCGTGGCTGTCGAGGCGCCTCTCGCCGTCGCGCTGATCGTTCCGGGCCCGATCGACACCGTCTCCGGCGGCTACGGCTACGACCGGCGGATCCTGGACGGCCTTGCTCAGGCCGGCCATCGCGTGCGCGCGGTCGAACTCGCTGGCCGCCACCCGCTGCCGGACGACCGCGCCGAGGAAGCGGCCTTGACGGCGATCGCCTCTCTCGCGCCAGAGGAGATCGCGGTGATCGACGGGCTGTGCCTGCCCTCGTTCAGCCAGGCGGCGGAGGCGATCGTCGCCCGCCACACTGTGGGGCTCATCCATCATCCGACGCCGCTGGAAAAGGGGCTGGCGGAAACAGAAGCCGCGCGGTTGCGGGAGAAGGAGGCCCGTCTGCTTCCCTTGCTCTCCCGCTTGATTGCGACCAGCCGCGCGACCGCCGACCGTCTCGCTGAAATGGGGATTTCGCGCGCACGCATCGGCGTCGTCGAACCCGGTACCGATCCTGCCCCGCGCGCCGCCGGTTCGGGCGGCGAATGCTGCGCCATCCTCTCCATCGGCGCCTGCGTGCCGCGCAAGGGGCACGACTTGCTCCTCCGCGCTCTCGCCCGGCTGTTCGACCTCGACTGGCAACTGACGATCGTCGGCTCGCTGACACGCGACCCCGTGCATGCGCGGGGCCTTGCCGCCCTAGCCGAGGAGCTCGCCATCGCTGAGCGCGTCACCTTTGCTGGCGAAATCGAGGACAGCGCCCTCGAGGAGCTGTGGCAGCGGACGGATGTGTTCGCGCTCGCCACCTGGTTCGAAGGCTACGGCATGGCGGTGGCCGAGGCGCTGGCGCGCGGCATTCCCTGCGCCATCACCGCAGGCGGTGCGGTGGCCGACCTCGTTCCGCCAGACGCGGGCGTGGTTGTTCCCGCTGGAGATTGGCAGGCGCTCTCGCGTGCGATGCGACGGCTGATCTTCGACACCGACCTCCGCCGCCGCATGGGCGATGCCGCCTTCGCTGCCGGGCAGCGCCTGCCGCGCTGGGCGGATCAAGCGTCTCGTTTCGCGGCGGAACTGCGCGTCGCTCTCAGCGCCCGATGAGCGAGACCTTCTCGGCAGACTGGCTTTCCCTGCGCGAGCCTTTCGACCGGGTGGCGCGTTCGGCCAAGCTTGCCGCAGCCCTCGCCGACGTGCTGCCTGCGCGGCCCAGGCTGATCGACCTCGGCGCGGGCACGGGTTCCCTCTTCCGCTGGCTCGCCCCGCGGCTTGCGCGGGCTCAGGCCTGGACGCTGGTCGATGCCGATGCCGGGCTGCTTGATGAGGCCTTTTTCCGCATCGCGACTTGGGCGGAAGCGCAAGGTTACCGCGTCACCACACCGGGGCGGGCGATGCTCGTGCACACGCCGCACGGGGCGTGGCGAGTTGAAGCGTTGGCGCGCGATTTTGCCGCCGAACCGCAGCACCTCCCGTTGCACGAACACGACGCGGTGGTCTGCTCGGCCCTGCTCGATCTTGTGTCCGCGCACTGGCTGGAGGCGCTCGCCTCGGCCATCCGTTCGCCTTTCGCTGCCTTTCTCTCGGTCGACGGGCGCGACACGTGGCTGCCACGCGATGCCGACGATCGACGGATCGCGCAGGCCTTCGCGCGCGACATGGGGCGGGACAAAGGCTTCGGCCCCGCGCTTGGGCCGCGCGCACCATCGCATGCGCAACGGGTCTTCGCCGCGCACGGCTATCGGGTGCTGTCTGCGCCGTCGGACTGGATCATTCCGCGCGTGGGCCACGCTATGCTGAGTGCGATGGTGACTGGCCATGCCGCCGCGGCGGCCGCCGCATGCCCTGCCATGGCCGACCGCATCAACTCCTGGCGTGAACGGCGGCTCGATCAGATCGCGCGCGGCAGGCTTGCGCTGCGGATCGGCCATCGCGACCTCCTCGCCCTGCCCCGGAGCTGAGCGATGCCCATCCTCGGCGCGATCGCCGACGACGTCACCGGCGCGACCGACCTCGCCGCCATGCTGGTGAATGCCGGCGCACGCACCGTGCAGCTGCTCGGCATACCCCCCGGCGATGCGGAGGCACCGGACGCCGATGCGGTGGTCGTCTCGCTGAAGTCGCGCACCGCGCCCGTCGCCCGAGCGGTCGCCGACTCGCTCGCATCGTTCGACCGCCTCCGTGGCTGGGGCGCGCGCACGATCTACTTCAAGGTCTGTTCCACGTTCGATTCCACCGATCGCGGCAACATCGGCCCGGTGGCGGATGCGCTGCGTGAGGCCCTCGGGACGCGCCTCGTCCCCGTCTGTCCCGCCTTTCCCGCCAACGGGCGCACCGTCTACCAGGGCCACCTCTTCGTCGGCACGACGCTCCTGAACGAGAGCGGGATGGAGAACCACCCGCTGACCCCGATGCGCGATGCCAACCTCGTGCGCGTGCTCGGGCGGCAGACGCGCGAGAGAGTGGGGCTCGTCCCGTTTGCCAGTGTGGAGCGTGGCGTGGAGGCGGTGCGCGCAGCGCTGACTGTCCTGGAGAACGACGGCGTCGCCTACGCCATTCTCGATTCGGTGTCAGACGCCCAACTCGCCACCCTCGGCGAAGCGATCGCCGACTGTCCGCTCATGGTCGGAGGCTCGGGCCTCGCCCTCGGCCTGCCGGCGGCGTGGCGCCGCCGAGGCTGGCTCTCCGACCGCAGCGACGCGGCGCGCCTGCCGCACG
>CALBEG010000272.1 GCA_937927455.1 uncultured Elioraea sp.
AGGTTGGAGTTGGTGAAGCCGGCGACGATGGGCGAGAGCGCGAACTGGCTCAGCGCGTCGATCGTCTTGCCCTCGGCGGCCATTCACTTCCCCCGCTCAGCGTTCGGCCTCCGCGTGCCGCGGCCCAGCATCAGGCGGTACACGTTGAGGACTCCGGCAGCGCCCCCCAGGAACAGGAACAGTGCGAGGAGGAGCGGCCGGGTGCCAAGCCACCAGTCGAGAGCGAGCCCGATGCCCACTCCGACAGCAAGGGCGGACGCGACCTCGAGCCCGGCGCGAAGACCGAGGCCCCAGGGGCTCGCCCTCCCTCCCCCAGCCGCCTCACCCTTGCCGTCGAGACCGGCCCGGTCGCGCGCCGCCCGAAGCCTCTCCTCGAAGCTCTCCGGCCGCTCAGCGCGGGGGGGATCGTGCAACCCGATGCTCCTCCGCTCGCTGTGAACCGCGCCCGGAAGGCGCAAGCCTCCTAGCGGTGGCGGCGGGGGGTGTCAAGAAACGCGCGGCGGTGCAGCACCGCCGCGCCACCAACCTTTTCTTCCACAACGTTACCACGAGCCCTCACGCACCAGCCTCCAGCGTTCGCCGTCCCGTTGCAGCAGGCGCCAACGGCGAGGCGGTAGCGGTGACAGGTCGAAGGCCTCGAGCACGACTGGGTCGGTCGATACGACCATCACATGCCCAACACCAAGTCGGTCGGCAGCAGAGCGTAGGGAGTTGGCCGAGTATTCCGATGCAGGGATGACGTTGCGAGACCAAATTGTTGGCGCCACTCCGAGCCAACTGAAGCGCAGCGCCACTTCGCTCATGCCGTTGCCGTGGGGATCGACGACGAGCACGGGCCGATCGCCCCGAACGACCTCGGCCAACTGGCTCGCTGCTTGGCGCAGGGGCGGTGCTGGTTCGCGCGCCGAGGGCCAGAGAAACCGCGAGGCGAACACAGGGAGAACAAGGACCAAAGCCCCAAGAGTTAGACCCAGCCGGCGGGCTGCTCCTCCCCGCACCGGCGGTGTTCCGTCGGCCAACCGCGCCTGCGCAGCTGCAATCAGCCGGTCGGCGAAAAGGACGAGCACAATGCCCGACAACCCGCCCAACTGCGTCATGTAGCGCCAGAAAGAGGCCGCGGCAGCGATTTCGCTGTCGCTGAACGACGTGCCGAGATAGGAGAGAAACAGAACGCTGGCCCAGGCGGGTACAAGCAGGGCGAAGGCGAGCGCAACGCGGGACGCGGGATGGCCGGACGGTTGACGCAGCGTTCGTGCCGCATAGATCGCTGCGACGATGGCAAGGCCGAAGAAGGCGATTTTCGAGAGCACCACCCTGCCCATGGAGGCGAGGGTCTGCGGCGCGAGCGCCCAGGCCCACTCGCCAAAAGCCCGAACCGAAAAGCCGCCCGTCGCGTGGGCGGCATGGCGCCGCCAGAGAGCCCAGATTGCGACCGGTGGCAGGGCAGCAAGGCCCAGAGAGGCGATTGCGGCGATGCGTCGCGCGCGCGCGGACGACAGCGCAACCAAGCCGAGACAGCCGAGCGCGACGAAGACCAAAACGATACCGGATTGTTTCAGGTTCGCCACGGCGGCCAAGCTGAAACCCGCCGGGATCGCGGCCATCAACGCAGCACCGTCGAAACCCCGGACCAAGGCGAGTACGGCAAGCGCGAGATGCGCTGCCGTCGGCGTGTCGCCGTAATTAGTGAACACAATTCGCGGCACAAAAGCCGGGTTTGCATACACAACGCACAGCGCGGTCACTGCCGTCGCGGCCAAAGGTGCAACGCGCGAACAATCGAGAAATGAGACCGCTGCGGCAGCAAGCGAGCCGAAAAGCAAAATGGTCATCACGGGGGACGCCGTTTCGGGCAGTGCGGTCTCACCGATCAGGTGGCACAGCCGTGCCACTCCGTAGGTGATAAGGGCAGTTCCCGGAGGATAGGTGCCGTGCTGCGAGGGCGGAGGCGGCAGGCCAGTATCAGGAAAGGTCCGCTGTTCGAGCAGGTAGCGCGCGTTCGGCAGCCAGTGCGAAAAGTCATCCCAAGCTGTGAGTGGAATCATGGCTGCCGCGAAGGCAAGCGGCACGACGAGCGCGATGCCCAACAGCGGGCTTGTGTCTTGCCCAAACTGCAGCCATCCGCGGCATCGCGCGGTGAAGAGGCCGACAGCGCCAAGGGCCAGCAGCGCTGTCACTGCCACATCGAGGGACAGGCCGAGGCGGACGGCAATCAACGCGCCAAGTCCGAACAGACCGTGCCCGGCCGAGAGGTCGAATACGACCTCCTGGTCGCGCGGCCGCACGAGGCTGCCGAGGCCCGCAAGCAGCGCCGCAATAAAGGCCGTTGCGAGGAACACGACAGCGGCTTCGACCGGTGTGGACATCGGGTGGCAGTCTCCCTCGCTGCGCGCCTCGTGCCGCTACTCCGCCGCGATCGCCTGCGGCACGAGCGCCTCGGCGGCGGCGAGGTCGACCGAGACGAGCTGCGAGACCCCGCGTTCGGCCATCGTCACGCCATAGAGACGATCCGTCCGCGCCATGGTCAGACGATGGTGGGTGACGATCAGGAACCGCGTGCCCGTCTCGCGCGCGATCTCTTCCAGCAAGCCGCAGAAACGATCCACGTTCGCATCATCGAGCGGCGCATCGACCTCATCGAGGACGCAGATCGGCGCCGGATTGGTGAGGAACACGGCGAAGATCAACGCAAGAGCGGTGAGCGCCTGCTCTCCGCCCGAAAGCAACGAGAGCGCGGCGAGCTTCTTGCCCGGCGGTTCGGCCATGATCTCGAGCCCGGCCTCGAGTGGGTCGTCGCTGTCGATCAAAGACAAATGCGCCCGCCCGCCACCAAAGAGGCGGACGAAGAGGCCGCGAAAGTGGCGATCAACCTCGCCGAAGCGAGCGGTCAGCCGCTCGCGCCCCTCACGGTTCAGCGCCCCGATCGCGGCCCTGAGTTTGGCGATCGCAGCGGAAAGGTCGGCGCGCTCGGCATTGAGCGTGGCGATGCGCTCTTCAACTTCGGCCATCTCGGCTTCGGCGGCGAGGTTGACGGGCCCTATCCCGTCGCGTTCGCGGGTGAGCCTCTCAAGCCGGCGCGCCGCGTTCGCCTCCGTCTCGTCGACCGGCTCGGCGACGGTGACCTTTTCCGCGAGAGCCTCGGCGGAGATGCCGAGACGCTCCGCTACCGCGCGCGCGAGATCGGCAGCCTGAGCTTGCGCCTGATTTAGCCGCGCCTCCGCCCGCACCAGGGCCTCGCGCGCCTGGGCGGCTTCGGCCTCCGCGGCGCGTTGGGCGCGGACGGCAGCTGCGGCTTCCTCTTCGGCCTTGGTCAGGGTGTTGGCGGAGGCGCGCCGCGCCTGCTCCGCCTCGGCCAGAGCGTCGAAGGCGCGCGCGCGGGCCTCGGCAGCGCGGGCAGGCGCCTCGGCGAGGCGGGCGCGGTCGGCCTCGGCCTCACCGCGTCGCGCGGAGAGCTCGGCAAGCCGCGCTTCGGCCTCCTCCGCCCGCGCTTGCCAGGCCTGCTTCTCCTCGGCGATGGCGGAGAGGCGGGAGGCGAGCGAGGCGGCTTCGCGGCGCGCCACCTCGAGGGCGGCGCGCGCATCCGACTCGGCCCGCCGCGCCTCGGAGAGCGCGGCCCGGGCCTCGGCCCGCCGGGCGTCGGCTTCGGCCAGCGAAGGCAGATCCGCCGCCTCGGCGCGCAGGGCGCGCAGAGTCTCCTCTGCCTCTGCCCGTGCCTGGGCGAGGCGTTCCTCCTGGGGGCTAAGGGCGGTTAGCCGGCTCGAGGCGGCGGCGGCTCGGGCGGCCAGCGAGGCGAGCTCGCGCCGTGCGGCCTCGAGGCGGCGTTCGGCGTTCGCGCGCGCCGCGCGGGCGGACTGTTCGCGGGCGATGGCGCGCGCTTCGGCGGCGGCGGCGCGTTCATGGTTCGCCTTCGCTTGGGCGGCGTCGGTCTCGGCCTCCGCCAACCGCGCGCGCAGGGCGGCAAGCCGGTTGCGCTGCGCGAGCCTGGTTGCCGCAGCGGTCGGCGCGCCGGCACGCACCACCAGGCCGTCCCAGCGCCAGACCGAGCCCTCGCGACAGACGAGGGTCTGGCCTGGCCGAAGGGAGGCGGAGAGACGCTCGCCGGCCTCCGTGTCGGCGACGAGGGCGATCTGCGACAGCGCACGGGAAAGCGCGGCCGGCGCCTCGACCAGGGCAGAGAGGGGTGTGGCACCCGCTGGCAGCGCTTGGGCGGGAAGAAGCGGGGGCAAGGCGCGCCAGTGCCTGGGTGCTGCCTCATCCGTCGTTGCCTCGAGCGCCTCGCCGAGTGCCGAGCCGAGCGCGGTCTCCAAGCCCTCGGGGACGGAGATCGCATCGACGAGCGGCGGCCAGAGCTCGTCTTCGCGCACGGCCAACGCCTCGTGCAGCCCGCGCGCTTCGGCAGCGATGCGGGTGCGCTCGGCCTCCGCCCCCTGCGCGCGCCTGAGGGCTTCGCCGGCTTCGGCATGGGCGGCCGCGCGCGCGGCTTCTGCGGCCTCGACCTCGGCGCGGGCGGCAGCGAGCGCAGCCTCCGCCTCGCGCACCGCTGCCTCCGCCCCGTCGAGCGCGGCGGCAGCGACCATCTGCGCCTCAAGCGCGGCGCGTTCCGCTTCCAGCCGCCTGGCGTCGTCGGCGTGCTTGGTGATGGCGCGTTCGGCGTCGCGGATTCGGGCGGCGAGCGCCTGGGCGCGGGCGGAGATGGCGGCGGCGTGCTCGGTGGCCGCCTGGGCTTCCGCCTCGCGGGCATGCACCGCCTCCTGAGCGAGGGCGAGGGCGGAGAGGGCCTCGGTGATCCTGCCCGGTGCCGCCTCGTGCAGCGGGGTCAGCCGGCGTTCCTCGTCGGCAAGACGCGCAAGCGCCGCCATGGCGTCCGCCCGCAGACCCTCGGCGTGCGCAAGGTCGCGGGCAAGCCGCTGGACGGCGGCCTCGGCGACGGCGAGCGCCTCGGCGGCGGTTTTCGCCTCGGCCTCCGCCCGGGCGGCCTCTGCCCGCGCCCGCGCGACCGCGCTGCGGGCTTCGGCATCCGCCTCGCGCAGGGGGGGGAGGGCTGCTTCGGTCTCAGCGGCGCGAGTGGCGGCGGCAGCAGCGGCTTCCGTCGCCTCTGCCAGCGTCCGTTCCGCCTCGCGCAAGGCGGATTCCGCTGATGCGACGTCGGAGGCAGCGCGGGCGAGGCGGGCGGCGTGCAACGCCTCCTCGGCCTCGCGAATTTGGGAGACGAGGTTGCGGTAGCGCGTCGCTTGGCGGGCCTGCTTCTTCAGCTGCGCCAGCTGCGCTTCCAGCGTGCCGAGCATGTCATCGGCCCTGGCGAGGTTCGCTTCCGCCGCGCGCAGCTTCAGTTCGGCCTCGTGGCGCCGGGCGTGCAGCCCGGTGATGCCGGCCGCCTCCTCGAGCAAGGTGCGCCGATCCTCAGGCCTGGCATTGACCAGCGCGCCGACCTTGCCCTGGCTCACTATCGCCACCGATCGTGCCCCGGTCGCCGCATCGGCGAACAGGAGCTGCACGTCGCGCGCCCGCCACTCCTTGCCGTTGACGCGGTAGGTCGAACCGCCACCGCGCTCGATCCGCCGCAGCACGTCGAACTCGAACGCCCCGCCCTCCTTCGCCTCGGCGGCCAGAGCGTGCGGCGATTCACCGGGCGGCGCCTCGAGGGTGAGAGCGACCTCCGCCCATTGGCGGGCGGGGCGGACGGCGCTGCCGGCGAAGATCACATCCTCCATCTCGCCCCCGCGCAGCGACTTGGCGGAGGTCTCGCCCATCACCCAGCGCAGCGCCTCGACGATGTTCGACTTGCCGCAGCCATTGGGCCCGACGATGCCCGTCAGCCCGGGCAGGATATCGAGCACGGTCGGCTCGACGAAGCTCTTGAAACCGTGGAGCCGGAGGCGGAGGAAACGAAGTCCCAAGGTTCCGGCTTCCTCAACGGGCGAGGCCCGTTTCACGCAAGTAGCGGTCGAAACTGATCGCGCCCGAGACACCCGGCACCTGCCCCGCGAAGATGAAGGTGGGGGTCGAGTTCACCCTGTGCTCCTGCTCCCCGCGCAGCCGTATCTCCAGCACGCCCCTCTGCAAATCGGGGTTGCCCAGGGCAGCCTGGAACGTCTCTCGGCTCATGCCGGCAAGCGAGGCGAGGATCGCCAGCTCGTTTAAGAAGTTGCGCGTTGCCCAGCGCGACTGGGAGGAGAGGAGCATGGAGACGAAAGGCTCGTACCGGTCGGCGGGCAGCGCGCGGGCCAGCATCGCGGCGGCCAGTGCCGCCTGATCGAGCGGGAAATCGGCGAAGACGTGCCGCACCAGCCCCTTCTCTACCAGTTCCGAACGCACCCTCGGCCACGAGGCGTGGTGGAACGTGGCGCAGGCCGGACAGGTGAGCGAGTAGTACTCGATCACCGTCACCGGGGCGTCGGCAGGGCCTGCGGCACGTTCGGCGAGCATCTCGTCGAGCGGAGGAAGCGCCGGGTTTTGCGCCAAGGCCCAGGGCGCGGCTGCCGCGACGGTGCCGGAGGCTACAAACCCTAGTAGGGTGCGACGGTCGATCACGCCACTCTCCACGAGATGTTGTGGTTATAGCGCCGGCAAGGCCGGCCGGTCGAGGCCTCAGTCTAGGGGAAGCTACAGGGCGGCACCGTTCACGCCCCGGCCATGGTTCTCCCGAACCGGGCGAGGGAGTCGCGAAGCGGGCCCTCGGGCAGCTCGGACAGAGCGCGCAGCGAGTCCCGCAGGCGCCGAGCATCGGCCTGACGTGGAGGCGGGAGGGGCGAGGGGGCTTGGTCCTCCGCCAGACCTCTGGCTGCTCGATGGACGAGCTTGAGCCGCGTGACCCGGCCGGGGCCGAGATGGCGGCCGATGCGTTCGAGGATCTGCGGCGCGAGATGCTGGACCTCGAGCGCGACGGGGCCGGCGGCGCGGATGGTCAGCACCCCGCCCGCCTTGCCTTGGGCGGTGATGCGCTCTGGCGCGGTCACGGCGGCCAGGGCAGGGCCGACCACCTCGGCCCAATCGAGAGCGAGGCGAGAAAGCGCGCCCTCGGCGCGCCGCATCAGGGGTGTGGCGGCCGAGGCGACGAGGCGGGCGATTGGAACGGGGCCCACGGCAAGCCGACGCCCCTCTCCTCCCGCCTTGTCGCCTGTCGTCGCCATGGCCACCCTCAACGCTGTGGACGAGCGTAGCACACCTCGGGCCGAGGTCCTCCTCTCCTGGTACGACCGGCACCGTCGCGACCTGCCCTGGCGTGCCCCGCCCGGGGTGCAGCAGGACCCGTACCGCGTGTGGCTTTCCGAGGTCATGCTGCAGCAGACCACGGTGGCTGCGGTGGGCCCACGCTTCGAGGCCTTTCTCCGTCGCTTCCCGACCGTGGGCTCGCTCGCCGCCGCGACGTGGGAGGAGGTGGCGCAGGCCTGGGCAGGCTTGGGCTACTACGCCCGCGCGCGCCACCTTCATGCGGCGGCCAAAGTGGTGGCCGCCCAGGGGCGTTTTCCCGAAGACGCCGCCGGGCTGCGGGCCCTGCCCGGGGTAGGCGAATACACGGCGGCAGCGATCGCCGCCATCGCCTTCGGCCGGCCCGAGGTGCCGATGGATGGCAATGTCGAGCGCATCCTCGCTCGCCTGTTCGCGGTGGAGGAGCCGCTTCCCGGGGTGAAGCCGAGGCTTTGGGCCCTGGCGCGCAGGCTCGGGAAGCAGGCAGCGGCGAAAGCGCGTCCGGGGGACTTCGCCCAAGGATTGTTCGACCTCGGAGCGATGGTGTGCACGCCGCGCCGACCCGCTTGCGCCCTCTGCCCTTGGCGTGGGGCATGCGCGGCGCATCGCGCCGGGGTGGCGGAGCACCTGCCGCGCAAAGCGGCAAAGAAAGAGAGGCCGCAGCGCTTCGGGGTGGTGTTCTGGCTGGAGGATGGCGCAAGGAACGTGCTTCTGCGCCGGCGCCCGCCCGCGGGGCTGTTGGGCGGAATGCTCGAGCTTCCCGGCACACCCTGGCGCGAGGCGCCCTGGGGAGAGCGGGAGGCCTTGGCGCATGCGCCGGCGCGAACGCGATGGTCGGGGGCCGGCACGGTGCGTCACGTGTTCACCCATTTCGCGCTCGACCTCGCGGTGCGGGTGGGGCGGGTGGAGCGGATCGGCGAGGGCCTGGCCCTGCCGCGCGATGAGGTGTTGGGGGCAGGCCTGCCGGGGGTGATGGCGAAGGCGGCGAGGGCGGCGCTCAGCTCTGCCGCCGTGGGGGAGGAGGAGCGGGGGCGCGCTTCAGCCTGATCCGGGCTTCACGCAGCGCCTCGGCATCCAGGGCCCGCGCGGCGCGTTCGGCCCGCGCCCGCCACAGCAGGAAGGCGCGTTCGTGCTCGGTCTTCGGCGGGGCTTCGCCGCGGGCGACGCTGACAAAGCGCTGCTGTGCCGGCGTGGTGGGCGTCCGCCGGCCCTCCGCCAGCGCCCGATAAAACGCGAGATGGCGTCGGATGAGTTCGGCGAACCGCGCCTCGTCCATGGCAGCTGCAGTGTAACACGGGGGCCGCGCCAAAAGCCTCCTATCCCGCGAGGGGGTCTGGGGGAAGGGCCGATCGGCCCTTGCCCCGAGCCGGCCCGCATTGTTCTTTCACCGCGCCAATCAGGGAGGCGGCCCCGGCCGAACATAGCGCTTGCCTGGGCTTCACGCTAAACGCGTTGGCTTTCCACCCCTGCCTCGCTGGATCCGCATGACCGCAACCTTCGAACTGCTTGGCATCGGCAATGCCATCGTCGACGTGATCGCCCGCTGCGAGGAGACGTTCCTCGCTGAACACCGCCTCGCCAAGGGGGCGATGACTCTGATCGACGCCTCGGCCGCCGAACGGCTCTACGCCGCCATGGGGCCGGGGGTGGAGATGTCGGGTGGGTCTGCGGCCAACACGCTCGCTGCCTTCGCCTCGCTTGGCGGCCGCGGCGCGTTCATCGGCAAGGTGGCGGACGACCAGCTGGGCGCGGTGTTCCGCCACGACATCCGTGCCGCCGGGGTTGCCTTCGACACTCCTCCGGCCCGCGGCGGGGCACCGACCGCGCGCTGCCTCATCCTGGTCACCCCCGATGCGCAGCGCACGATGAACACCTACCTCGGTGCGTGCGTGACGCTGACCGAGGACGATGTCGACGAGGCGCGGGTCGCTGCCTCGACCGTCACCTACCTGGAGGGCTATCTGTTTGACCCGCCCGCTGCGCAGGCGGCTTTCCGCAAGGCGGCGCGGGTCGCGCACGAGGCTGGGCGGCAGGTGGCGCTTACCCTCTCCGACCCGTTCTGCGTTGATCGCCACCGCGAGGCGTTCCGCGGCCTGGTGAAAGAGGGGGTGGACATCCTGTTTGCCAACGACCGTGAGATCCTCGCCCTCTATGAGGTGGAGCGCTTCGACGAAGCCGTGGCGGCGGTGCGCGAGGAGACGACCATCGCTTGCCTGACGCGGAGCGAGAAGGGCAGTGTGATCGTGACTGCAGGCGGGGTGATCGAGGTCGCGGCGGAACCGACCCAGGTGGTGGACACCACGGGGGCAGGCGACGCCTATGCCGCTGGTTTCCTCTGGGGCCTTGTGCGCGGGAGGCCGCTTGCCGAGTGCGGGCGCATCGGTTCGATTGCCGCCGCCGAGGCGATCAGCCATGTTGGCGCGCGGCCAATGGTGCGGCTTGCCGACATGGTCGCCGACCGTCTCGCTGCCTGACGCGCGATCGTCATTCGCCGCACGGCCCGCGAACGCCTATCTGACGGGTCGAAGCCATCCAACCCTCTGGTGTTTCCCATGCCCGCCCGAGACTTGCGTAACGTCGCGATCATTGCCCATGTCGACCACGGCAAGACCACGCTCGTCGATCAGCTTCTGCGCCAATCGGGCACGTTCCGCGACAACCAACAGGTGGCCGAACGCGCGCTCGATCGCAACGATCTCGAGCGGGAGCGGGGCATCACCATCCTCGCCAAGTGCACCTCGGTGACCTGGAAGGGGGTGAAGATCAACATCGTCGACACGCCGGGGCATGCGGATTTTGGCGGCGAGGTGGAGCGCATTCTGAACATGGTGGACGGCGCGATCCTGCTCGTCGATGCTGCTGAGGGACCGCTGCCGCAGACCAAGTTTGTGGTCAGCAAGGCGCTCGCACGCGGGCTTCGCCCGATCGTGGTCGTCAACAAGGTGGATCGTTCCGACGCCCGCCCCGATGAGGTTCATGCGGAGGTCTTCGACCTGTTCGCCACGCTTGGTGCTTCGGACGATCAGCTCGACTTCCCCATGCTCTACGCCTCCGGCCGCCAGGGGTGGGCGGATGCGACCCTCGAGGGGCCGAGGGCCGACCTCTCGGCTTTGTTCGACCTGATCCTGTCGCATGTGCCGCCACCGTCGCTGGATGCCGAGGCTCCCTTCGCTATGGTCGCAACCATCCTCGAGTACGACCAGTTCCTCGGGCGCGTGCTGACGGGGCGGATCGAACAGGGGCGTGCGCGCACCAACATGCCAGTGAAGGTGCTGCGCCCGGACGGGTCAGTGGCGGAGACGGGGCGGCTGACCAGGCTGCTTGCCTTTCGCGGCCTTGAGCGCACTCCGGTGGAAGAAGCGGTCGCAGGCGACATCGTCGCTATCGCCGGGCTTGGGTGTGCGACCGTGCCGGACACGATCTGCGCCCCTGACCTTGCCGCCCCGCTACCCGCGATCCCAGTTGACCCCCCGACCTTAGCGATGACCTTCCGTATCAACGACGGGCCCTTGGCCGGGCGCGAGGGCAAGAAGGTGACCAGCCGGCAGATCCGCGAGCGGCTGTTCCGCGAGGCGGAAGGCAACATCGCGATCCGCGTGCGCGAGGCAGAGGAGACGGACGCTTTCGAAGTGGCGGGCCGCGGTGAACTGCAGTTGGGCGTGCTGATCGAAACGATGCGGCGGGAGGGCTATGAGCTCACCATCGGCCGCCCCCGCGTGCTCCTTCGCCGCGACGAGACGACCGGAGAGCGCCTCGAGCCGATGGAGGAGGTGCTGATCGACCTCGACGAGGCCCATGTCGGGGTGGTGGTGGAAAAGCTCTCCGCGCGCAAGGGTGAGCTGGTCGACATGCGGCCCTTGGGGGCGGGCAAGACGCGGCTTCTCTTCCACATCCCCTCGCGAGGCCTGATCGGCTATCATGGCGAGTTTCTGACCGACACGCGCGGGTCGGGGATCATGAACCGTTCCTTCATCGGCTACGGTCCATGGAAGGGGCAGATCGAGGGGCGGCGCAACGGCGCTCTGATCAGCAACACCGACGGTGAGGCGGTGCACTACGCGCTGTTTTACCTACAGGAACGCGGCACACTGTTCGTCTCGCCGGGCGAAAAGGTCTATGCCGGCATGATTATCGGCGAAAACAGCCGCGCCGAGGACCTCGAGGTCAACCCGATTAAGGAAAAGAAGCTCACCAACATTCGCGCCGCCGGCAAGGACGATGCGATGCTGCTCACCCCGCCCCGCAAGCTGAGCTTGGAGCAGGCAATCGCCTGGATCGACGACGACGAACTCGTCGAGGTGACGCCCTCCGCCATCAGGCTTCGCAAGCGCGTGCTTGACCCCCACGAACGGAAAAAAGCAGAGCGCCGGGCCGAAGAGGCGGTCTAGCCGCGGGCCAGGCCGACCCGGCCGGTCCATGAGGCGAGCGGCGGGAGGCGGCGATCAGGCCAACCAGCCCGAACATAAGGGCGGCGAACGAGGACGGTTCAGGCACGCTCACGACCGTCGAGACACCGTCATCGACCACGCTACCTCCGCCGCCATCGCCGTCTCGACCGCCCGAGCCTTCGGCTGCTCCTCCCACCACCGGCGTCTGCGGAACGGTTCTGCCGGGAGCGCCAGGGACACTGACCGAACCATCTGGCAACACCCACGCATCACGCCCCCAAGCCAGACCCTCCGGCATCACCCACGCACCACGCCCCCAGGCCCAATCGTTCCACCGAAGCCGAGGCGACTGCCAAGCGGGAGGGGCAGAGGCGATGTCTCTCGGCCCGCCTTCGCCGCGGGCCGTCCGCCCCATCTCGTCGAAAAGACGAGCAAGGGGTCCGGGGCCAAACACATCGCGCAGGAGCGGATCGGAGAGAACGGTGTTCCAAACCGCACCGGCTGCCTCAGCAAGCGAGACCCGATCCTCGCCGGCGGGAACGAAACTGAGAGAAGGGTCGAAATCCTTGGGTAGGAGGCCAAAGGGGGGGCCGAAGCGATCCGGATCGGGATCGAGCGCGACCGGCTCTGCGCCAGCCGGGTCAAACCCCGCTGCCGCGCTCCCATCGTGCACCGAGAAGGGAAACTCCTCGAACAGCGACAGGTTGGCGAAGCCGCCGTTTGCCCGATCGCCAAACTGTGCTGAGGCAGCCGCCCACCGGTCCGGAGCCGGACGGATCGCGCCCGTCCAACTCATCACTGCCGCCGCGGCAAGGGCCGCAAACGCCCACCGCATTACCTCCTCCGCGATCAACTTCTTCGAAGCATCGCTGAAATGCGACGCAGGCACAACCCGTTTCCCACCGTTGCAGATCACATCAGACACCTTGTCATCCCAGCGGAGCCCCGCAGCAGCCCGGGCCAGACCGTCTCACGCAGCCCGGCGGGCGCCGATCAGAAACTCGGCGTTGCCCTCTCGGCCCGCGATCGGCGAGGGGATCACGCCCAGCACACGCCAACCGGGAAGCCCCGCCCACCAGCAAGCGATGCGCTCGCACACCTGCCGCCGCGCCGCCTCGCTGCGCACCACTCCACCTTTGCCCACCGCCTCCGGCCCGGCCTCGAACTGCGGCTTGATCAGCGCCACCGCCCAGGCAGAAGGCGCACACAAAGCAAGCGGCGCAGGCAGCACGGTCGCCAGCCCAATAAAGGAGACGTCACAGACCAAGGCATCGATCGGTTCGCCGATCTGTTCGGCCGTCAGAAAACGGGCGTTGGTGCGATCGTGCACGACGACACGCGGGTCCTGGCGCAGTTTCCAGGCGAGCTGCCCATGCCCGACATCCACCGCATGCACGCGCGCTGCGCCACGCGCCAGCAAGACGTCAGTAAAACCGCCTGTCGAGGCGCCAATGTCGAGACAGACCCTGCCCTCGGGGGACAGATCGAAGGCATCGAGGGCGGCGGCGAGCTTCACTCCACCGCGGCTGACCCACGGGTGGTCCTGCCCGCGCAGTTCGAGCGGCAGATCGGCCGGGATGGGCATGCCGGGCTTGTCGAGCCTGCGCTGCCCGGAAAAGACGAGGCCGGCCAAGATCAGCGCTTGGGCGCGGGCACGTGTTTCTGCAAGGCCGCGCTCAACCATTGCCTGGTCGAGCCTGAGCCGCCCGCCGCCCGCCCCGCGGTCCTGCGCGCCTTTCCCCGCTCGCTTCTCCCCGTTTGCCAGACGCTCCCCCTGGTTCACGCGCGAGCGGGCTGTGCGGCCACATCGCGCCCCAGAGCGGCGAGGGCGGTGGCGACAATGTGCCGCGCGTTCAGCCCAGCCTTTTCATACTGCGCTGAGGGCTTGTCGTGATCGATGAAGAGATCGGGCAGCACCATCGGCCGCACCTTCAGCCCGTTCTCGAGCAGCCCGGCGTGCGCGAGTTCGTGCAGCACAAAGGAGCCGAAGCCGCCGATCGACCCTTCCTCGATCGTGATCAGCACCTCGTGTTCGCGGGCCAGGCGATGGATCAGAGCGCGATCAAGCGGCTTGGCGAAGCGCGCATCCGCCACTGTGGTGGAAAGCCCCCGTGCCGCCAGCTCGTCGGCAGCCTTCAGACATTCCTGCAGGCGCGCGCCATAGGAGAGGATCGCGACGGTCGTCCCTTCGCGGATAATCCGCCCCTTGCCGATCGGCAACACCTCGCCGCGTTCGGGCAGCGGCACACCCACCCCTTCGCCGCGCGGATAGCGGAAGGCGATCGGGCCAGCGTCATGCGCCGCAGCCGTCGCCACCATGTGCACAAGCTCCGCCTCGTCTGCGGCCGCCATCAAAACCAAGTTGGGCACGCAGCCCAAATAGGCGATATCGAACGACCCGGCATGGGTCGCGCCATCTGCTCCCACCAAGCCGGCCCGGTCCATGGCGAAGCGCACGGGCAGGTTTTGCAGAGCCACATCGTGTACCACCTGGTCGTAGGCGCGCTGCAAGAACGTGGAGTAGATGGCGACAAAGGGCTTCAGCCCTTCGCAGGCCATGCCGGCCGCGAAGGTGACAGCGTGCTGTTCTGCGATGCCGACGTCGAAGGTGCGGTGGGGAAAACGTTTCTGGAAGAGATCAAGCCCAGTGCCGGAGGGCATCGCCGCCGTGATGGCGACAATCGCAGGGTCTCGTTCCGCCTCCGCGATCAGCGCGTTGGCAAACACTTTGGTGTACGAGGGGGGGCCAGCAGCGGGCTTCGCTTGCTCGCCGGTGACGACATTGAAGGTGGATACACCATGATACTTGTCGGCCGCCTTCTCCGCCGGCGGGTAGCCCTTGCCCTTTTGGGTGACGACATGGACAAGGATTGGCCCGACGGAATCCTCCGCCTCGCGCACGTTGCGCAGCACGGGCAGGAGGTGGTCGAGATTGTGCCCATCAATCGGGCCCACGTAATAGAAGCCCATCAGTTCGAAGAGCGTACCACCCGTCAGGATCGACTTTGCGATCTCCTCGGCGCGCTTGGCGGTCCGTTCGAATGGGCGAGGGAAACGCTTTGCCATCCGTGCGGCGACCTCGCGCAGCCCTGTGTAGGAGCGGCCCGAGAGTATGCGCGAGAGGTAGGCGCTCATCGCCCCAACGGGGGGCGCGATCGACATGTCGTTGTCGTTGAGGATAACGATCAGGCGCGACTTCATCGCACCCGCGTTGTTCATCGCCTCATAGGCCATGCCGGCGCTCATCGCGCCGTCGCCGATGACGCAGACCACGTGGCGCTTCTCGCCTTTGAGGTCGCGGGCCACCGCCATGCCGAGCCCGGCTGAAATCGAGGTGGAAGAGTGCGCGGTGCCGAAGGCGTCGTATTCGCTTTCGGATCTGCGCACGAAACCCGACAGCCCCCCGCCCTGACGCAGAGTGCGGATCCGCTCGCGCCGCCCGGTGAGGATTTTGTGCGGGTAAGTCTGATGCCCGACGTCCCAGATCAGGCGGTCGTGCGGCGTGTCGAACACGTGATGCAAGGCGACGGTGAGTTCGACGACCCCGAGCGAGGCGCCAAGATGGCCGCCGGTGATGGAGACCGCCTCGATGGTTTCGCGGCGCAGCTCGTCGGCAAGCTGTTTTAGCTGCTCGGTTGAGAAGTTGCGCAGATCGGCCGGGTAGCGCACCCGGTCCAGCATCGGCTTCGGGGAGCCAAGGGTCATGGTCGTCATGCCTTGCGCGAGATCACGAACTCGACGAGCTCGCGCAACAGATCTGCGCGCTCGTCGAAGGTGTCCAGATGGCCGATCGCCT
>CALBEG010000273.1 GCA_937927455.1 uncultured Elioraea sp.
GGTCGGTCAGCAGCAGGCCTGAGCGTTCGATCGACGGCAGCACCTCGGAGAGTGCTGGTGAATAGCCACCGGGGAAAATGTACTTGCGCAGCCAGGCGTTGGTGATCCCTGGGCCTGCGGGGCGGCCGATGGCGTGGATCAGCGCGACCCCGTCGGGGGCCAGCAAGCGCGCGACCTGGCGGAAGAACGCGTCGTAGTGCGGCACACCGACATGTTCGAACATGCCGACAGAGACGATGCGGTCAAAGGTCCCGCTCACTTCGCGATAGTCCTGCAGAAAAAAGCGCACGCGATCGCCAAGCCCTGCAGCAGCAACGCGTGCGGTCGCCTCGCGATGCTGTTCCTCGGAAAGCGTGATGCCGGTGACGTCGGCGCCATGGTCGGTGGCGAGGGTAAGCGCGAGCCCTCCCCAGCCCGACCCGATGTCAAGCACGCGCAGGCCCGGACGGTTCAACACGAGCTTCGCAGCGATATGCCGTTTCTTCGCTGCCTGCGCCTGCTCAAGCGTCTCGTCTCCGGTGCGGAAATAGGCGCAGGAGTACTGGCGATCGCGATCGAGGAAGAGGGCATAAAGACGCCCAGAGAGGTCGTAGTGGTGGGCGACGTTGCGCTTCGCCCGCCAAACAGGGTTGTGCTGCTGCAGGCGACGAAACCAGATCCCCACCCGATCAAGCCAGGCGAGGAGCGGCGAACGGGCACCGCGGGCGAGATTGAGCATCAAGAGATCAAGCAGGTCGTAGATCGACCCGTCTTCGACCTCGAAGGCGTGATCCATCCACGCCTCGCCGAAGCGCAAGGAGGGATTGAGCGCGATGCGGCGCATTTTCGTGGCATCGCGGACACGAACACGCACCGAGGGACCAGGGTCGCGGCCGACGAAATCGCTGCGTCTGCCGTCAGGCCAGGTGAGTTCGAGTCGGCCTGCTGAGATGATGTCGCGCAGCATGCGTTCGATCATCATGCCCACCCCCCGGCGCGCGATCTGGGGCGGAAGCGTCGCCTGGCTGGCTTGTCTGCCGCCTCTCCTCGGCGCGCCGCCCAAACTCTAAAGGGCCGAGGCGCCGCCCGGGAAGGGACGTGATGACCGATCAGACGTCTGGCTGTTCGCCGGTCCCGGGCAGGGGGGCTGCCCCGTCGAACAGTTGGGCCAGATTGGCACGCTCCTCTGCGCCTGGTGCCGCAACCCTCTCCCCGCGCGCCTGCTTCTCCGCCTCCTCGAGGGTGCGGGCGACATTCACGGTGACAGAGATCACCACTTCGGGATGGAGCACGATCCGGACCTGGTAGAGGCCCAAAGCCTTGATCGGGTGGTCGAGCACGACCTGCTGGCGCGTGATGGTGAGGCCCGCCTCGGTCGTCGCATCGGCGATGTCGCGCGCGCTGACCGAGCCGTAAAGCTGACCGCTCTCGCCCGCCTGACGGAGCAGCACGACGGCGAGCCCTGCCACGCGCTCCGCCACGCGCTCCGCCTCCTCGCGGCGCTTCAGGTTCTGCGCCTCGAGCTGCGCCCGTTCGGCCTCGAAGCGGGCGAGGTTCTCCTTGGTCGCCCGCACGGCCTTCTTTTGCGGCAGGAGATAGTTGCGCGCGTAGCCGGGCTTGACCTTCACCACCTCGCCCATTTGGCCGAGCTTTTCGACGCGCTGCAGAAGAATGACATCCATTTCAGTCCTCCGTGGGCCTGAGCCCGGTTCCAGGCGGCGGCTTGCGGCCGCGCAGAGTGAGAAAGTGCTCCGCAATGCCCAGGCACGCGAGGGCGAGAGCGGCTGGGGCGAAAAACAGGACGAGGCCGCCATAGACACCCGCGAGCAGGGCGGGACGCAGCGGCCGACCGCGGCTGATCACGTGCAGCACGGCAAGCCCCTGCAGGATGAGCGGCACGGCGAGCATCATCGCAAGGCCGCGCACCGCGAAGCCCGCTTCGCCCGGCACGAACAGCGAGGCGACCGCGGCGGTGAGCGCAAGCGGCCAGTACCAGCCCGGCAGCGCCGCCATCGACCACTGCGCCGGTGCGGCGGCCATCAGCCCCCGTGATACGACCAGACGCTGCGCAATCGCGGCGTTCGTCGCCATCACCAGCGCGAACCACAGCGCGAAGGCGAGCGGCTTGAGGCGTACGATCATCCCCGCCATTTCGGCGATGTCGAGCTGCGGCGGCGGGCCCATGCGCTCGAGCGCCTGCACCACCGCATTGCGCAACACGCCCGAAAACCCGCCCGGCTGGCCAGAGAGGGCAAGTTCGGCGGCAACCAGGAGGCCTGCCGGCCAGAGTGCGAGCAGAGCGAACGGCCAGGCAAGTGCCAGCGGTGCGCCAGCTGATCGCGGCAGCGCCGCCGACAGCATCAGGCTCACCGGCAGCGCGAACAGGAGAAGAAAGACGAGCGACCCGGCAAGCCCGCCGGAGACTAGCGAGACCAGCACGCCGACTGCCGCAGCTTGCGCTGCCGCACTTATGCCGAAGGCGAAGCCTGCGGCGAACAGGGGCACGGCCGAGAACCAAAACAGGAGGGAGCCAAGCGGCAGGCCGCGCAACGCGGCGAGCGCGGCGAGCGCGGCGAGAATCCCTGCGGCGAGGACCGCCGTCGTGCGCGCGTTCAACAAGCGCCCCCCCGTCCCGCATTGCGCTCCGCCCCAGTCTCCCCGATCAAGTGTTGATGACGTAGGGCAGGAGAGCGAGGAAGCGCGCGCGCTTGATCG
>CALBEG010000274.1 GCA_937927455.1 uncultured Elioraea sp.
GCCCCGCCGCGTCGCGACCGACCACGCCGCACGCCCGGCCCTCCTTGATCAGCACGCGGTGCGCCCGTGCCTCTGTCAGGACGCGCAGGTTGGGGCGCCGGCGCGCCGGGCGCAGATAGGCCTTGGCAGTGGAAACCCTGAGCCCCCGCGAGACGTTCAGCGGATTGGGAGCCGCCCCCTCGTACCAGGCGCCGTTGAAATCCTCGCAGAACGGGAACCCGCTCGCGATGCAGGCGATGAGGAAATTCATCCCCGCCTCGGAAAGATCCCGGGTCGTGGCGTTTCGCATCGGCCCCGACCTGAGATGCCAAGCGCTCGGTTCCCCCTCCCAGGTCTCGAGTGCGCGGAAGACCGGCAGGCACTCCCGCCAGGACCAGCCCCGCGCCCCCGCCTCTGCCCAGCGGTCGTAGTCGCGCGGGGAGCCGCGCAGGAAGACAAGGCCGTTGATCGCGCCCGACCCGCCCAGCACCCGGCCGCGCGGCCAGCGAATGCGGCGTCCGTTCAGGGCCGGTTCCGGCTCCGTCTCGTACTTCCAGTCGAAGATGCCGGAGAGGAAGAGCCGCGCATAGCCGGCCGGCAAGTGGAGAAAGGGGTGCCGGTCCTCGGGCCCGGCCTCGATTAGGGTCACCGTCGTTCGCGGATCCTCGGACAGGCGGGCGGCGACCACGCACCCCGCGCTGCCGCCCCCCACCACCACGATGTCGGAGGTCTCGACCCGCTCCACAGCCGCCATGCCACTCCTCCATCTGTCCACGCTACGCGGAGGCGAGGGGAGGTCAACGGAGGCCTGGCCGAGGCCGCCTTCGCCTGTGCACACTCGCGGCATGCACGATGTCGCCGCCACCCCGTTCCTCGATGCCGCGATCGAGGATCTGCTCGGGCTGATCGCCCGGGCCAGGGCAGGGGCGGAGAGGGATCCTTTCGGCAACCCCGTGCTGTCGGTCGCGCTTGCGATCAGCCGGCGAATCGACGACGGCGCGCTCGACGAACGGAGTGTCCGCGCCATCATCGGGGCGCTTGCCGACCAGGCCTTCCGCGACCGCGCAGCCCGGCTCGCCGCC
Source organism: uncultured Elioraea sp. (assembly GCA_937927455.1). Taxonomy (GTDB): domain Bacteria; phylum Pseudomonadota; class Alphaproteobacteria; order Acetobacterales; family Acetobacteraceae; genus Elioraea. The sequence continues at coordinate 1,062 of CALBEG010000274.1, forward strand.
TATGTCGGCGAGACCGATCCGACTGTCTTCGACCGTCTCGCCGCGCGGCTCATCAGGCCCGACCCGGCCGACAGCCCGGTGCCCTGGGCCGCTTTCACCGCTGCCGTCTCCCGCCCGCGCTTTGCCGCAGTGTTCACCGCCCACCCAACCTTCGCCATGCCCTTCGCCACCGCGGCCCTCCTCAGCCGCGCCGCGCACGACCCAAAGGCGCGGCGGATGATGCCGCCTTCGCACCGGCCGGGGCCGATCACGCTCGAAGAGGAGTTCGCCCAGGCCGCCGGCGCCATCGCGCATGCGCGCGACGCGATTGACGCCTTCGTCGCCGCCTTGCTGCGCGCCGCCCGCGCCACCTGGCCCGACCGCTGGACCAGGCTCGACCCGGCACCGCTGCTTGCCGCCTCCTGGGTCGGCTACGACACGGACGGGCGAACCGACATCGGCTGGGCCGACATGATCCGCTTTCGGCTGCGCATGAAGGCGATGGGGCTGGCGCGCCTTGCCTCACGCGCTCCGGCAGGCCCTCTCGCCGATCGCCTTGCTACGGCACTCGCTGAGACCGACCGTCAGCATGCCCTCTGCCCTGCCGGGTCCGCCGCCGAACCGGAGGCCGTACAGCGCTTCGCCCGCGCCCTGATCGAGGGCAAAGCGCGCGCTCTGACCGACATCGCGGAGCTGCGCGCCTTGTTTGATGACGCGATCGCCGGCACTGAAGACGAGGAGGCCCGGCTTGCGCTGGTGGTGGCGCGCGCCTCGCTTGTCTCGCACGGTCTCTCCCTCGCCCACACCCATGTCCGGCTGAACGCGCAGCAGGTGCACAACGCACTGCGCCATCGCCTCGGCTTCGACGCAAGCCCTGAGGATCGGGCGCGCCGGCGCGGGTTGATCGCCGCCATCAATGCAGCGCTCGACGTGGTGGAGCCGATTCCTGTCGATTTCGGCGCCATCCTTGCCGAACAATCGTCCGCCACACGACTGATGATGACGGTGGCGCAGATCCTCAAACACATCGACGGGTCGCAGCCCATCCGCTTCCTGATTGCTGAGACCGAGACGGGCTACACGCTGCTCGCCGCACTCTGGCTCGCTCGCCGCTTCGGGGTGGCGGACAGGCTCGAGATCAGCCCCCTGTTCGAAACCGCGGAAGGGCTCGAGCACGGCGCCCGCGTGCTCGAGGAGGCGCTGCGCAGCCCGCATTTCCGCGACCACCTGCGGCGTGCGGGGCGGCTCTGCTTGCAGTTCGGTTATTCTGACTCGGGCCGCTTCGTCGGCCAGCCCGCCGCCTCCTACCTGGTGGAGCGGCTGCGCCTGAAACTCGCCGAGACGCTGACGCGGTTCGACCTCGGCGGGCTCGAGCTCGTGCTCTTCAACACGCACGGCGAATCGATCGGCCGCGGCGCGCATCCGGCCACGCTCGCCGATCGGCTGGAGTATCTCGCGCCTGCCCAGTCGCGCGCTCGCTTCGCCGATGCAGGGCTTGCCGTGCGCGAGGAATCCTCCTTCCAGGGCTCGGAGGGCTATCTCCTGTTCGGCACGCCCGAACTCGCCACCGCCACCGTCGCGCGCCTAGCCGAACACGCTTTTAGTACGCCATTAGCGGAAGAGGATCCGATCTACCAGGAGGCGGACTTCGCCGCTGAGTTCTTCGGCTCTCTGCGGGCAGCGATGGAGAGCCTGACCGAGGATCCAGGCTATGCGGCCCTGCTCGGCGCCTTTGGCCCCGCCTTGCTCGACCCCACGGGCTCGCGCCCAGCGAAGCGGCAGACCGACGGCCTGGGCGGGCCAGCGGTCATTTCGCACCCGCGCGAACTGCGCGCGATTCCGAACAACGCCATCCTTCACCAGCTCGGGTTTCTCGCCAACACGCTGCACGGCCTCGGGCAGGCGATTGCGCGCGCACCTGAAACCTTTGCCGAACTGGTGCAGAAAAGCCCGCGCTTCGGCCGGGCGATGGCGATGGCGGCGGCTGCCCGCACCAAGGGCGACATCGATATCTTGCGCGGCTATGTCGCCACCCTCGACCCGGGCACCTGGCTCGATCGGGCGCAGCGATCGAC
>CALBEG010000275.1 GCA_937927455.1 uncultured Elioraea sp.
GCGAAGGGTTGCCGCAAGATTCGTCTCGTAGGGGTCGACCCAGGCGATGAGCGGGGCGAACAGGGCCGCGCCGACGAACAGGAGCACGAGTAGGGCGGCGGAGGCGGCTCCCGGATCGGCCAGAACGCGACGCAGAAGGCCTGGGCCGCGCGGGGCAGCATCAGGCAGGGGCGCTTCCATCGCCTGCACGCCGGCCGTCATGCTGCGCGCACCCGCGGATCGAGCACGGCGTAGAGCACGTCCACCACCAGGTTGATCACGATGAAGCCGAGGCTGAGCACGATGATGGTGCCCTGCGCCATCGGAAAATCCGACGACAGGATGGCACCGACCGCAAGCCGCCCCACGCCCGGCCAGGAGAAGATGGTCTCCGTCACTACCGCCCCGCCGAGCAGGAATCCCACCTGCAAGCCGATCAGCGTGACGACAGGAATGAGCGCGTTGCGCAGGGCGTGGCGCAGCACGACGAGGCTCTCGGTCAGCCCCTTCGCCCGCGCCGTACGCACATGGTCGGCCGACAGCACGTCAAGCACGGCCGTGCGGGTCATGCGGGCCACCGGTCCGACGAAGACCCCGCCCAGCGTGAGAGCTGGCAGCGTGATCGCGCGCAGGCCTTCGAGCGTCCAGATCGGGCCCGCCCGGCCGGTGAAGGGCAGCAGCTGCCACTTGAAGCCGACGAACCAGATCAGAAGCAGGCCGACAAAGAACACGGGAACCGACACGCCGGCGACGGCGAAGGCCATCACCGCCCGATCGAGCAGCGAACCACGCCAGTAGGCAGCGACGGTGCCGAGCAGAAGTCCCAAGGGGATGGACCAAACCAGGGAGGCGACCATCAGCTCAAGCGTCGGCGGAATGGTCGCCGCAAGTTCCTGCGCCACCGGCACGTTGTTGATGATGGAGACGCCGAGATCGCCCTGCGCCAGCCGCCAGAGGTAGCGCAGGAACTGCTCCCACAGCGGGCGATCGAGCCCGAGATCGGCCCGGATGGCGGCGATGGTTTCGGCACTCGCCATCGGCCCGGCGCGGACGGTCGCGGGATCCGTCGGTACCACCTGAAGCAGGACGAAGCCGATCAGAAGAACGCCGACCATCACCGGTACGGCAGTGGCAAGGCGGCGGAGAATGTGGCCGAGCATTTCGCGATTCAGGCAGCGGCAGCCGAGGAAAGCTCGCCGTGCCGGTCGAACAACACGGCGCCGTCGCGCAAGGTGACATCGACCTTTGCCGCCAGGATCTCGGCCGGCTCGCACGAGAAGAGATCGCGGTCGATCACCGCGATGTCCGCACGCAGGCCGGGGGCGAGCGTGCCGCGTTCGGCCTCCGCGAACTGGGTGTACGCGCCGGCGCGGGTGCAGGCGTGCAGCGCCTCGGCGAGCGTGATGCGCTGATCAGGTCCGAGCAGTGTGCCGCGATGGGTCTGGCGTGTCAGCATCGCATGCAGGTTGACAAAGGGGTCGACGGTGGAGACGGGAGCGTCGGAACTCGCCGCGGGATCTGCGCCATCATCGATCCAGGCGCGCATCGGATACGAGGCTTCAGCGCGCCGACGGCCCAAATTGGCGAGGTAGAGGTCGCCGAATTCATGGATGAACACCGGCTGCGGGACGGGGATGATGCCGCAGGTACGCATGCGCCGCCTCTGCTCTGCAGTGACGAAGCCGCAATGCTCGATGCGATGGCGTCGCCCCGCCACGGGATGTTCTTGCGTGTTCGCCGCCTCCATCCCGCTCAGTACCTGCTCAATCGCCGCATCGCCGATGGCGTGGATGGCGAGCTGCCAGCCGCGGCGATGGTCATGCGCGAGGAGCGCGTGCATCGTCTCGGTCGGAAAACATAGGAGGCCCCGTCCGCCGCCTGCCTCCTCGAGATAGGGTTCGAAGAAGGCGGCGGTCAGGCCGCCCGCCGAGCCATCGGCGAACACCTTCACCCCACCCCAGCGGAGCAGGGGCCCGCCCGACATCGGCCGCAGGCCAACGTCCCAGGCGGCATCCGCGATGCCTTCGGGGTTGCCGGCCAGAACCTGCCACAGGCGGAGCGACAGCGTCCCGTCGCGTTCTGCGCGACGATAGGCGTCAATCTCGGCAAGACCCGCCGTCGCGCCGACATTCATGTCGGTCGCGGCGGTGAAGCCGAACGCGGCGAGCGTGCGGCAGGCGGCTCCGATCGCATCCACCATCGCCGTCTCGTCAGGCGGGGGCACGCGGTCGAGGACCAGTCGCATGGACCGTTCCTGGAGCAGGCCGGTCAGACGTCCCCCTTCGCGGCCGATCGAACCGCCGTCCGAGTCCGGGGTGGAGGCGGTGATGCTGGCGAGCTTCAAGGCCGCGCTGTTCGCAACCAGCATGTGGCCGCAGGTGCGTTTGATGACAACGGGATGGTGCGGGGCCGCGCGGTCGAGTTCGTCTGCGGTCGGGTGGCGCCCGATGTCGAGCACGCCCTGGTCGTAGCCGCGGCCGAGAATCCACGTTCCAGGCGGCTTCCGTGCAGCAGCCGCGGCCACACGACGCAGGAGTTCGTCGAGCGTACGCACCCCATCGTCCGGACGGAGATTCACCTGCGCGAGCCCCAGGCCGTAGGGCAGGAGGTGCATGTGCGCCTCGACCAAGCCAGGCACGGCAAGCCGGCCAGCCAGATTGAGGCGGCGTGTCGCGGAGTCGATGGCACCGTCCACCTCCGAGATCGAGCCCGCTGCCAGGATGCGCCCGCCGCCGACGGCGACCGCCTCGGCGAAGCCTTCGCGTTTGCCGCACCAGATCGGGCCGCCTGAAAGCAGCAGCTCCGCACGCGCGCCCCCGCTCATCTCCCTGCCATCATCCAAATCACGAACCGGTCTCCCCGCGCGCAGAGCCCTGCGCCGGTCCTCGACATGCCGCGGGCTGACGATTGCCTCCAAACAACTGTGCGCGGGAGGGAAGAGAGGCGTCAAGAAGGCGGGGCAACTTTCATGCCAGCGCACAATCGGGACCATCCGATGGCGGCGTTTGGCCCCGCCGCGCGCCGCTCCCCTCCGCCCTGCCACGTTGGGTACGCGGGGATTGGGCACGATCGTTTCGCCCCAACACAAACGTCACCGACATTGATGACCAACGCGTGGTTGACGCCAGCCGAGGCGGCATCGCTCGAAGCAGCCAGCCGATTGGCACCAGGGGCGGAGGGCTGATCGTTTAGGCCGCGGCGCACTCAGCCTCGCTGCCAAGGCTAAGGCTGGTTGTGTTGGCATCGACACTCGCGCGCTCCGCCGGCTGCGTCATGCGGCCTGTTTTTCGCCGTCCCTCGTCCTGCGCACTCCTTGCTGACCGTTTGCGTCATCAGGGTATCAGGTTGACTGGCTCTCCTTGCACCACTTCCGAGAGGCCGGCGGAGAGGGGTTGGTGGCGGGATGTTCGCAGGCGTCGGCCCCGACAGCGCTGCGGCAGACAGCGCCCGCCACGTCAGCCGCGACCGACGAAGGGCATCTTGGTTGCCATAATGGTCATGAACAGGATGTTCGCCTCGAGTGGCAGGCTCGCCATGTGCGCGATCGCCGCCCCGACATCTGCGACGTCCATGCGCGGTTCGGCCGCCACCCTGCCATCCGCCTGGGGCACGCCATTTGCCATGCGCTCTGTCATGGGCGTTGCCGCATTGCCGATGTCGATTTGCCCGCAGGCGATGTCATAGGCGCGTCCGTCGAGGGCGAGCGACTTGGTGAGGCCGGTGATCGCGTGCTTGGTCGCCGTGTAGGGGGCGCTGAAAGGCCTCGGTGCATGCGCGCTGATTGAGCCATTGTTGATGATGCGCCCGCCGCGGGGAACCTGTTCCTTCATCAGGCGAAAGGCGGCGCGCGCACACAGGAAGGCACCGGTGAGGTTGACCGCAACAACCGCGTTCCACTGAGCGAGTGAAAGCTCCTCGAACGGGATCGCCGGCGCGTTCGCACCGGCATTGTTGAACAGCAGATCGAGCCGGCCGAAGACCCGGCGCGTCTCGACGAACAGCGATCCAACCGAGTTCTCGTCCGTGACATCGGTGGGCACCACCAGGGTGCGACCGTCCTCAGGCGCAAGGGCAGCCGTCTCCTCCAGCGCGTCGCGCCGACGCCCAGCGAGAACCACCGCCCAGCCTGCTTCGCTCAGTGCAAGGGCCGCGGCGCGGCCAATGCCTGACCCAGCCCCCGTCACCATGGCAATGCGCTGTCTCATGCATCCGCCCGCTCTGTTGCCACCCCCAGCACTGCAGCACGCAGCACGCTATGACGCTAGAGCAGCGGCGGGTCGTGCGACAGGGGCGCAGAGGCC
>CALBEG010000276.1 GCA_937927455.1 uncultured Elioraea sp.
GGAATATTCGTTCACGCTCGCCGTCCGGTGGCGGATCCACTGCCGGGCGACGAAGATCGGCAGCTTTACGTGCAGCTTGATCTCCGCCATCTCGAACGGCGTGGTATGCCAGTGCCGCATCAGGTAGCGGATGAGGCCCTCATCGTCCTGCACCCGCTTCGTGCCGCGCCCGTAGGAGACGCGCGCCGCCTGCACCACCGCCGCATCATCCCCCATGTAGTCGACGACGCGGACGAACCCGTGGTCGAGCACCGGGATGGGCCGATGGAGAAGGGCCTCCATCGCGGGCACGGTCGCACGCAAGGTTGGATGCGGCTGCGCGCGCGCCTCCTCGATCTCGCGCACCTGTGCCTCGGTCAGCTCCATGCCCGGGTTCCTTCACGCGGACTCGTGTCGGCCTTCCGTGTGAGGCCTCGATTTCCTATATTCGAGTGTGCCGGAGCAATCCGGCTATGGCGATAAACGGCGAACGGAATAAGCGTTGCGGACCCGGGGGCAGTGCCCGGCGCCTCCACCACTCTCCGCCTCGGCTGTGGCGGCCAAGCGGGGGCGAAACAGGCTCGACGCGCGCGGTAAAGGTTCGCTTTTCGCCCGGCATGGTACCGCCGTTATCGGGCCGATCCACAAGTGCCAACGACAACAGCCGTCTGGCGCTCGCTGCCTGACCTAGTCTAGGCAAGCGCGGTTCGGGGGGCACCGGGCAACAGAAGCCCCCCACTCTGAGGCGGGCGGGCAGAGCATGGCCGCACGGCGAGGAGCTGTCGCAACGGGAAAGCGGGCCGCGACGCGAATGGGCGCTGAAGAGCCGGGACTGGGCGATAGTCTTCTTCCGTACGAAACCTGGATCCAGGAGAGCCTGCGCCACGTCGTGCGCTCCGCCCTCACCGCTGTCGCCCGCGACGGGCTGCCCGGCGACCATCATTTCTATCTGACGTTCCGGACCGATCACCCGGAGGTGGAGCTGCCGGCGCGGCTTCGCGCGCAATATCCGCACGAGATGACGATCGTCTTGCAGCACCAGTTCGATGCGCTGGAGACGGACCCGGGCGGCTTCTCCGTCACGCTCTACTTCGGCGGCGTGCCGGCACGGTTGCGGATCGCCTGGGGCGCCATCACGCAGTTCACGGATCCCTCGGTTCGCTTCGGCCTGCGCTTCAATGCCGCACCAGACCAGCCCCACACTGCGGACCAGAGGGGCGAGGACGAGACCTCCAACCAAGCTGCGCCATCGGCGGGCGAGACCGCGGAACAGGCCGACCGCCCCGCCCACGTGGTCAGCCTCGATGCGTTCCGCAAACGCCCCCCCAAAGCCTGACCCCGTTGCAACGCCGCAAAGCCCGGGCACGGATGGCCCACCCGCCACGACCATGCCATAAGCGGCCCGACCAGACACGAGAGCGAGGAGCGCCCCTCTAGTGAACGCGCCCTTCCCGCTCGCCCCGCGTGCGGGCGAGTTCCTGTTTAGCCCCATGTTTCCGCTCGCCGAAGCCGAGGTGCCGTGGACCAGGCTCGCGTTGGGCGGCGTGCGCACCATCGAGGCGGCCGGCAGGCAGGTCCTGCTCGTCGCGCCCGAGACCCTGACCGAGCTCGCCTTCCGCGCCTTCCGCGACGTCTCCCACCTGCTTCGCCCCTCCCACCTCGCGCAGCTGCGCGCCATCCTCGATGATCCAGAGGCGTCGGCGAACGACCGTTACGTTGCGCTTGAATTCCTGAAGAACGCCAACATTGCCGCCGGCGGCATACTGCCGATGTGCCAAGACACCGGCACGGCGATCGTGGTCGGCAAGAAAGGGCAGCGCGTGTGGGTGGAAGGAGATGAGGAGGAGGCGATCAGCCGCGGCGTCTTCCGCACCTATACCGAAACCAATCTCCGCTACTCGCAGATGGCGCCCCTCACCCTGTTCGAGGAGGTGAATACCGGCAACAACCTTCCCGTCCAATTCGACATCCTGGCCGCCCCGGGCGAGCATCATGCCGAGGAGTTCCACCTGATGTTCGTTGCCAAGGGCGGGGGCAGCGCAAACAAAACCTTCCTTTTCCAAGAGACGCGGGCCCTGCTCAACCCTGACCGGCTCTATTCCTTCATCGAGACGAAACTGAAGACGCTCGGCACCTCCGCCTGCCCGCCCTACCACCTCGCCATCGTCATCGGCGGCACCTCAGCCGAGACGACGCTGAAGACCGTCAAGCTCGCCTCCTGCCGCTCCCTCGACGGGCTGCCAACCAAGGGCTCGGTCGCCGGCCACGCCTTCCGCGACCTCGAAGCAGAGATGAAGGTGCTGGAGATCACCCGCCGCCTCGGCATCGGCGCCCAGTTCGGCGGCAAGTATTTCTGCCACGATGTGCGGGTGATCCGCCTGCCGCGCCACGGGGCCTCGCTGCCCATTGGCATCGGCGTCTCCTGTTCGGCTGATCGCCAGATCCTCGCCAAGATCACGCCCGAGGGCGTCTTCCTCGAACAGCTGGAGACGGACCCGGCGAAATATTTGCCCGAGACAACAGATTCGGAACTCGGGGCCGAGGTGGTGCACATCGACCTCACCCGCCCGATGGACGCGCTCCGCGCCACCCTCTCCCGCTATCCAGTGAAGACGCGCGTCATGCTGTCCGGGCCCATGGTGGTCGCGCGCGACATCGCTCACGCCAAGATCAAGGAACGGCTCGATCGCGGCGAACCGATGCCCGAATACCTGAAGAACCACCCCGTCTACTACGCCGGCCCGGCGAAGACGCCCGCCGGCTACGCCACCGGCTCCTTCGGGCCGACCACGGCGGGGCGCATGGACTCCTACGTGGCGGAGTTCCAGGCCAAGGGCGGTTCCCTCGTCATGCTGGCCAAGGGCAACCGCTCGCGCGCCGTGCGCGAGTCCTGCCGCAAGTACGGCGGCTTCTACCTCGCCTCCATCGGCGGGCCTGCCGCACGGCTCGCCCAAGACTGCATCCGCAAGGTGGAGGTGCTCGAGTATCCGGAGCTTGGCATGGAGGCGGTGTGGCGGATCGAGGTCGAGGACTTCCCGGCCTTCATCGTCATCGACGACAAGGGCAACGACTTCTACGACGGGCTCGAGTGAACAGGACCGAAGACACGACTCATCACGAGAGGCCGATCGGCCCCTCGCGCACCCACCCCTGGAGACCCATGCGCCGCCACATCAGCTCCGGCTCCCGCTTCGAGGCGGACATCGGCTACTCCCGTGCCGTGGTCGACGGCGACTATGTCTGGGTTTCCGGCACCACGGGCTACGACTACGCGACGATGACCATCGCCGACGACGTCGCCGCCCAGGCCGACCAGGCGTTCCGCAATATCGAAAACGCTCTGCGCGAAGCGGGCTGCGCGCTCGACGACGTGGTGCGCGCGCTGTTCATCGTGCCGCGGCGGGAGGACTGGCCGCCCTGCTGGCCGGTGATCAAACATCATCTGGGCCGCGCCCGCCCCACCTCTACGCTGATCCACGCCGCTTTGCAGGACGAGGCGATGCGGATCGAGATCGAAGTCACCGCCCGCTTGCCGAACACCGCTTGATGCGCTTCGCCGTCGATCGCCTCGATCACCTCGTCGTCACCGTGCGCGACGTCGAGATCGCCGCCGCCTGGTATTCGCGCGTTCTGGGCATGGAGGTGGAGACCTACGGCCCTCACCTCCGCACCGCCCTCTTCTTCGGCGGGCAAAAGATCAACCTTCGGCCGGCCGACTCCACCCAGCAGGAGTGGTGGAGCGGCGTGAACGCGGCACCGGGCAGCCAGGATCTCTGCTTCGTCGTCACGGTCACGATCGAGGAGGTGATCGCCCATCTGCACGACCTCGGCGTCGCCATCGAGCTTGGTCCCGTCAAGCGCGACGGGGCGCTCGGCCCGATCACCTCCGTCTCCTGCCGGGATCCGGACGGCAACCTGATCGAGATCGCCACCTACGCGTGACGCAAGCGCGCCACCTAGAGAAACGCTCGCTCTCTTTAGCAGGCCACCGCACCTCGGTCGCTCTCGAACCCGCTTTTTGGGCGGTGCTCGAGGAGGCGGCGCGACTCCGCGCCCTCCCCCTCGCCGCGCTTGTCGCTGAGATCGACGCCGCCCGCACCGATCCCACCGTGCCGCTCGCTTCGGCACTGAGGTTGTTCGCCCTCGCCGAAGCTCAGCGACGCTGAGCGCGCTCGGCGAGGAAGCGGGCGGCCTCCGCCAGCTGGGCCGCGCGCACCGGCTGCTCCCATCGCCCTGTCAGCCTGAGCCCCAGAATCGGCGCCGGGCCTGGCGCGGCAGGGAGGGCTGTGACCGAGAGATCGAGGGAGCGCGACCGCACGTCGATCTCACCTCGAAGCCGCAAAGTTCCGGCCGTCGAAGACACCTCTGCCCTCTCGACCAGGACCGTTCCCGCTGCAACCCGCAAGGCCGCCTCGCCTCGCTGCGCGGCTGTTGCTCCTCCGGCCAGTGCCATTTGGACCTCCTCCAGGGCTCTGTCGGGCGGAGCCATCCCGGCCAGCGCCCGTGCGGCCCGCTCCAAGTCCACCCCGACCAGGACGCCCTCCGTCAGAGTCAGGCTCGCCTCGCCTCCAAGTGTGGCGATCATCGCGAAGGGACTGCGCCCGCCGGCCGAGAGCCGCACCGCGCCGGAGAGGCGACCGGCGGAGAGGTCGATCGGCAGGCCGAACAAAGGTTGGTCCAAGGGCAGGCGATCAGCCGCGGCCTGCACCTCCAGGTGTCCCGCACGGGGGTCGTAACGGCCCTTGAGCGAGATCTTGCCGTCGCCGCGCGCGGCCGACAGGCGCGAAAGCGAAACCGCGCCCTCCGCCACCTCGATCGCGCCCTCAACCGCCTCGAGCCACAGCGCGCCGCCCACGCGCACCTCCCTGGCCCGCACCACGGCGGCCGCCGTCCAGCCGGCGAACAGATCGGCTAGTACTGGCTCGCTCGCGCGCAGGTCGAACCCAGGCAGGCGGAGGCTCTCGGCCTCGATCGACAGGGCAGTGCGCCGTCCAGCAGGATCGAACACGAGTTCGCCCGCGATCCGCCCGCGCATCGCACCGATGCCGACATCCGCCGTGCGCAGCGTCAAACGCGGCTGTTCCACCGCGAGATCCGCGATCACCGCGAGCGAGCCCTCACCAAGCCAGTCTTCCGTCGCCGGCAGGCCGAGGGCGGCGAGAAAGCGGGTCGCCCCGGGATGCCGCAGCGCAAGCCGCCCCTCGAACCGTGCCAAGTCGGGCGAAGCACGGCCTGCCGCCTCGAACCGCGAGTCGAGGGCCTCCGCCACCGCAGTCACTGCCAGACCCGTCCCATCGGGTCGGGCGGAGATGCGCACGCTATAGCCGCCCTGCCACAGAGGCCGCGCCGCCTCGACCACGTGCCAGGGCAGAAGCGGCACCAG
>CALBEG010000277.1 GCA_937927455.1 uncultured Elioraea sp.
AGAAGCGATGCGCGCGGGTGAACCGCGTGTCGCTCCACAGCACCAGCCGCTCGGCCCCGGAAGCGACCGCATCCGCTTCCGCGCGTGCGAGAAGGCGCCCTGCCAACCCGGTGCCGCGGCGGTCGGCGGCGACATAGAGGCGGGAGAGTTCCCACACCGCCCTCTCGCGGGGGCACGGGGCGCGATCGCGACCATCCCGACGAGGGCGCCATCAGCCTCCGCCGCCCAGAGGGCCCCACCCCTGGTGCGGAAGTGCGAGGCGAGGGCCCGCAACTCCGGTATCTCGCCGTCAACGTCGAGCACGCAGCCGGGATACTCGGACCAGCACGCCCCAATCAGCGCGATGAACGCATCGCCATCCTCGTCGCGGCCGGGGCGGATCACGGGGCGGGCGAGCGGCACCTGTGCAGAACAATCGACGGATTTGCCCGATGGCAAAGACCCCACCCCCCTTGCGACCTTTCGCCTCCTTTCAGCCTGCCACGCTTCTGCGCGGCCCGGGAGCCGGCGTCTGCACGCGCTTGCGCCGTGGGTGCGGCAGGGAAGTCGCGACGGAGCCGCATGTTCCGAATGACGGGCCGGCGCGGGCAACAGCCCGACTCCGATCACCCGTCAACCGGACAGCCGCTTCAGGTGACGCGCACCGTCACCCCGGGCGTGCCGTCCGGGTTCACCATGTGCACCGCGCAGGCGAGGCACGGGTCGAAACTGTGGACGGTCCGCAGGATCTCGAGCGGCTGATCGCGCACGGCGAGCACATGCCGGTCCATCAGAGCGGCCTCGTAGGCCCCCGGCTGCCCGGCCGGATCGCGCGGACCGGCATTCCAGGTCGAAGGCACCACTGCCTGGTAGTTGTCAAGCCGGCCGTCGCGGATGACCACCCAATGCGTCAACGCCCCGCGTGGCGCCTCCATGAAGCCCACCCCCTCGCAGCTTGACGGCCAGGTGCGGGGGTTCCAGTACTGATCGTTGAACAGCCTGAGGTCGCCCTGGCGAAGGTTGGCGACGAGCTGCTCATACCAACCAGCCATCATGTCGACAATGATCTTGGTCTCGAGTGTGCGCGCCGCCGTGCGGCCGAGCGTGGAGAACATCGCGGTGAGCGGAAGGTCGAGCTTGCGCAGCGCGGCCTGGGCAAGCGTGCGTGTGGGTTCGTGGCCGGCGGCATAGAGCAACAGCACGCGCGCAAGCGGCCCCACCTCCATCGGCAAGCCTCTCCAGCGCGGCGCCTTCAGCCACGAATATTCGCGCTCGACGTCTAGGAGGTCATAGGGGGGCTTCGACCCGTTGTAGGCGAGTTTGGTTTTGCCCCGGAACGGATGCAACCCCACCGTCTTGCTGCCAGAGTAGTCGTACCAGGCGTGCGAGACGAATTCCTGGATCTGTGCGGGATCGTAGAGGTCGACCGGATGGATCCGCGACAGGTCCCGGTTGAGGATGGCGCCGCGAGGCAGGCCGAGCCTGCCTGTGCCGTCGGGAAACTCGCCGACACAGAGGAAGTTGCCCAAGCCCTCGCCGCGCGCGAACCAGTCTTTGTAGAAGCCCGCGATGGCGAGCGTGTCTGGCAGATAGACCAGATCGACGAAGCGCTGCATCTGCTCAATGACGGTCTTCACCTGCTGCAGCCCGACATCGTTGAAGCTGGTAGCGCCACTGCCCTGCGCCCCACCCGAGAAGGCGGCAGGAACGCCGCCGACCACGAAGTTCGGATGCGGGTTCTTGCCGCCGAACACGGCGTGTAGCTTCACCACCTCACGCTGCCATGCCAGCGCATCGAGATAGTGCGCCACCGCCATCAGGTTCGCTTCCGGCGGCAGCTTATAGGCCGGATGCCCCCAATAGGCGTTGGCGAAGATGCCGAGCTGGCCCGATTCGACCAGCGCCTTCACCTTCCTCTGTACATCGCTGAAGTGCCCCGGCGAGGAGCGGTCGTAGGTGGAGAGCGACTGCGCGAGGTCCGCCGTCGCCCGCGGATCGGCCTTCAGAGCGGACACCACGTCCACCCAGTCGAGCGCGTGGAGGTGGTAGAAGTGCATGACGTGGTCGTGCACGTACTGCGCGGCAATCATCAGGTTGCGGATCAGGTGCGCGTTCGGCGGGATCGGATATTTCAGAGCGTCCTCGACGGCGCGGATCGAGGCCATGCCGTGCACGAGCGTGCACACGCCGCAGATGCGCTGCGCAAAGGCCCAGGCGTCACGCGGATCTCGCCCGCGCAGGATGATCTCGATTCCGCGCACCATGGTGCCGGAGCTGTAGGCCTCGGTGATCGCGCCTTTGTCGTCGGTCGCGACCTCGATGCGCAGATGCCCTTCGATCCGCGTGACCGGGTCGACGACCAGACGCTTGGCCGGGGCGTTTGCGGTTGCCGTCGCCATCGCTTCACTCCTCGATCAGATTCTGCGCGGCGAGCACGACCAGGCTCTCGACCGAGCGATCCCAGCGTGTCTTCGCGCCGGCGTCGTCGAACTGTTTGCGGCAAGACGCGCAGCTGGTGGCCAGCCGTTCCGCTCCGGTCGCGTCGAGCTGCTCGCGCTTGATCGCGAACGCCTTCAGCCGCAGCGGCTCTGCCCGCTTGATGTCGACGACGCCGCCGCCGCCACCGCAGCACCAGTTGAGCTCCCCGGCCGGCCAGGGTTCCTTGATCGTCAGCCCCAGCGCCTCGAGGACCTTGCGCGGCGCTTCCGCCGCACCGCCGCGGCGCACGAGCTGGCACGGATCGTGGAAGGTCACCGTGCCACCGACCTTGCGGAACTTCAGTGTCCCATGCTCGACGCCCTCGGCCATGAGCTCGGCCACGTGGAGCACGCGGAACGGCAGCGGCCGGTCCATGACGTTCGGCGCCTCGAAGCGAAGCGCCTGATAATCGTGGCCGCACTCTGGCAGCACGACGGTCTTCGCGCCGACCTTCTCAGCGGCGGCGATGATCTTCGCCGACGCCTCACGCTGCCAGCGCTCGTTGCCGGAGATGATGCCGTAGTTCGAGGTTTCGTATCCGGCGGTCGAATAGGTCCAGTCGAGCCCCATTCGGTTCAGGATCTTCGCAGTCGCGACGAGAGCGTCCGGATAGCGCGTGAGTTCCGCCTCCGAGGTGCAGACGAGCACCTCTGCCCGAGGCTTGTCGACCGGCATCGCCAGCTGGTGTTCGGCCGACAGGGCGCGCACGCGGGCAACGAACGTGTCAGGGTCAGCGCCGGGCAGCCCAAGCGGGCCGGCCTGCGCGGCGCTTCGATCAAACAGGTCCTGCGGCACGAGGCCGGCGGCGAACATGGCGTGGCGGGCCATGCGCACAAGGTGCGCGATGTCGATCGCCATCGGGCAGATCAGCGTGCACCGACCGCATAGCGTGCAGCTGTCGAACAGGAGTTCCTGCCACTCCTCCAGTTCCGCCAGCGTCACCTTCGGCTTCAGGTTGAAGGTCTTGAAGAAGAAGGCGAAGGGCCCGGCTTCGCGCTTGTAGGCCTGCTTGAAGGGCTCGACCTTCAGGATGGGCGTGTACTTCGGGTCCTCCGTCGCGGTGTAGAAGTGGCAGGCGCGCGCGCAGGCACCGCAGTGGATGCACGCTTCCATGTAGGACGCCGCAATCAGCCCGAAGTCCTTGGCGAAATTCGCCATCGCCCGCTTCAGGCGTTCCTCGTCGGTGAACGTCCCCTGCCGGTCGACCGGCGTCGCGCGGTTCTCCGGCCGTGCCGCCATGATCGCGCTCATCAGAGCACTCCCCTGCGTTCGAAGCGCACGCCGGTCGCGTAACGGGTCATCGCGAACCAGACCGCGTGCATCAGTTTTCCGAATGGGAACCAGACCAAAAGCAGCCACACGCTGAGCAGGTGCACAGCAAGCCCCGTCTCAT